>NZ_ASSJ01000054.1 GCF_000473895.1 Rubidibacter lacunae KORDI 51-2
TCTAGCTTGCGGCGTACTGGCCGGGCTCGCCCAATGGTTCTTCACGTCGATGTCCGATACGCCATCCCTGGGTGCCAGCGGAGCGATCGCGGGGGTGATGGGTGCATATATCCTGCGCTTTCCGAACGCCATCATCGAGACAATTATTCCGCCGCTTATTTTCTTTACGTTTCGCATCCCGGCGGTATTTTATTTAGGCTTCTGGTTCGTGCAGCAAGCATTCTACGGTCTTGGCAGCCTCTCGCCGAGCAACATCGGGATGGAAGGCGGAGGTGTAGCATACTGGGCGCATGCCGGAGGCTTTGTCTTCGGGGCGATCCTCGGACCACTGCTAGGTCTTTTCGACGATAAACCCAACAGTATCTAACGCGCACGACCGATCTTGCACTTGTACAAGTTCGCGCGATCTCTGTCTGAAGGGGGAAGCACAGCCAATTTGTAAAAATTGACGCCAAGAAACTTCACAAAACTCCAAGTAAATTGTTAAATTGTTGGTATTCGCCTCCGAGAAGTGATGCCGAGGACTCCATGGAAATTTTCTTTGAGTTGTTGCCCCAAGCAGCTCCCTTCAAGCCGCGGTCGCGCGTCTTCGACCTCAAGAGCCGCCTCGATTGGGGCGAGCCCGCACTGACGATAGTCGACGCCCGCCCGCGCGCGGCGTTCAACGAGTGCCACATCATGGGCGCGATTCCGCTGGCAGCTGACGAGTTGGTTGCTCGAGCTCAAGTCAACCTGGAGGTCGATCGCGATATTTACGTTTACGGTGAAACTGATGAGGAAACGGAAGCTGCGGCTGCGAGCCTGCGCGGCGCTGGCTACAAAAGGGTTTCTGAGATCGTCGGTGGCTTGGCAGCGTGGAAGGCGGTTAACTACGAAGTGGAAAAGACGGCAGTGGCGGTCTAACAAGCGAGTCGGATTCGGTACTTGCCAAGATCTCCCCGCCAGCGTTGGGGAGACTTTTTTTCAATGCATCGGAACGCTTCCCGGGTGCATCCTTGACGTGGCACCGGTGGCGTGCGATTTCGGTGCTTTACTCTTAACCATTCCAATTTCGCCGCAGGCCGTGGTTCGGGAATTCTCGCGTCTTAACGGTGGTAACCGCTATGGACTGAATGCGATCTCTGCTTGAGGGTGACCTCCGGCCAAGCCTGTTTTAGTCATTATTTTGGGATATGCGGCGGGCGCTGTCGTTGTTGCCGGCTTTTGCTTGGGCGTGGAGGCTTTTCTCCTCGTGGGATTGGCGTTCGACGCGCGTGCACTGGGTCAGCTCAACCTGCCTTGCTTTGTTCTTTGAGGCAGGACGATACGAATCAACTGCCTCGAGGCTGAGATAAATTGCAGTCGGAAGCCTGCCGGCCGTTCGCTACTATCGGTGCGAGATTCATGGTTTCGGACTCCCTACAATAAAGGCAATTCGCTTCCGGTTGCCCGATGCTTTTGACCGATAGCTTACTGCTGCACTATAAGCGCTGCAATCGGCGCGCATATCTCGATCTCCACGGCGACCCCGATCGGCGCGAACCTATCTCGGAGTTCCTGCTCAAGCTCCGACGCGAAAACCGACAGCAAATAGCGGCATTCTTGAGCGATCGCCCCCACGCTCGACCAGCTCCACCGCCAACCCCACAGAGTGTCCGTGCTGACCAAACCGAACGGTTTATGGCTCGAGGGGTCGAGTCGATCGCCGATGGCGTGGTGATGGTATGCGGCGATCGTGCCCGGACGCTGTTGGGGGTCGAGCTGCCCGATCTGGCGCTGGTCGGACTGCCAACGCTATTACTCAAGCAACCGGGGCGATCGCGCTTCGGCGACTGGCTTTACGTTCCGGCAAACATCAAACTCGGTCGCCGTCCCAAACCCGAATACAAAACCGCGATCGCCTTTCAGGCACTGTTGCTGGCCGACCTTCAGGAAGCTAATCCCCCGCACGCAAAGTTGATCCTGCGCGATCGCGGAATCCACACTGTCGACCTCGATAGCGGTATTCCCCGCGCCCGCGATGCAGCGGCACATTGCGTGCAAATGCTGCACGATCGGCAGGAACCGGACGTGTTTATCTCGCGCCAGCGTTGCAGTTTATGCCATTGGTACGGGCACTGCTATGGAACGGCCAGCGAACGGCAACATCTATCCTTGTTACCTGGCGTGACCCCCGCGCGCTACCTCCAATTGCAGGCAGCAGGTTTAACCGATGTCGAAGCGCTGGCTACGGCTGCCCCGGAGCAACTCAGCCCCGCACTTGAGGACGGCATCATTGCCCAACTACAGCAGCAAGCCCTTGCGGTATGGCAGCAGCGCCCGTTGTTGCGCCCGCATCTTAATGGCAGTCTTCCGGGCGGGCTACCCGAGGGCGACATCGAGTTGTATTTCGATATCGAAGCCGAACCCGAGCGCAACTTGGATTATCTGCTCGGCGTGCTGGTGGTCGATCGCCGCCGGAACAGCGATCGCTTCGTCGTCTTCATTGCCGAACGACCCGAAGACGAAGGGAGGATCTGGAACGAGTTTCTAGCCTTTGTCGCGCGCTATCCCGACGCACCTATTTTTCATTATTCGCAGTACGAGATCGACGCGATTCTTCGCCTTGCCGAGCTATATGCCACGCCGCGCGATCGAGTAGAGTTGTTGCTGGCAAGGTGTGCTGACTTACACCATCAGGTCGTCAGTACCGTCACGCTGCCGGTCGAAAGTTACTCGCTCAAAGCCCTGGCACAGTGGCTGGGGTTTCGCTGGCGCGATGCCGATGCGAGCGGCGAACAGTCGGTCTGCTGGTACGACCGCTGGCTGACGACCGGCGACCGCAGACTGCTGGAGGCAATTCGCCGCTATAACGAAGACGACTGCCGTGCAACCCATCGCCTCAAAACGTGGTTGGATGAATTCCTCGCTGCGAGCGATCGCTCGGTCGAACCAGCAACAACCGCCCCGCTCACTCCTCATATCTCCAAGAGCTCATAGCTCTGCGAACTTGTTTAAGGGGGATTGCAAGTTCCACCCCGACGAGCGCGCCTGGCTTGGGGTAGAATCAGGGCTATTTGAGGACTCAGCAATGACGATTGAGCAGCTTTTTGCCGCGATCGCGTTTTGGCGCGTGCCGCTGGTGCTGCTGATGCTAGCCGCGCCTTGGATAACTTATCTGATCTGCCACACTATTCCCGGACAGAGCGAGGAACCGGCCGTGCTCAGTGTCAATTTGGGATTGTCCATGCTGAGCTCGATCTTATGGCTGGGCTACCTTCTTTATGCCGTAAATATCGGCGGCGGGTGGCAACAAGTAGTCCGTAAAGACGATGTGGGTTTATTGCTCCTGCCGCCTTATTGCTTTCTGACCTCGCTATGGATCGCGCGTCGGCGCTTACCACTAGAGCTGGTGCCAGCAACGCGAATGCTGAGAGGCTTGGCTCTAATTTCAGTCGGTTTGTTTGCCCTGTTTTGGCTGCTCGGTCGCATTCGAATTTTTATCTTTTACTACGTGCCATTCCCAGTTTTTCTGGGCATTGTGCTGTTCTTGGTAGCAACGATCTATCTCGGGTTTAGCTATTTAAACGGGCGCAAATCATAGTCGTTGCCACTGATTGCCATTCTCGGATGCCCCAGGGGCGACGCACTCCCAGCTGAAGAAAAACTACCTGGAGCAATAGTAGTTAGGGTTTGCTGAAAAAGTCCACAAAACGAATTTAGGAGGCAGAGAGCTTATTGAATCTGGCTTTTACCATCTAGCCCCAGCTTTTTGCCTCGGATTCTCGGCCCAAGTGCAAGGGTTTTGAGGCTCTGGTGCCTATAAACTTGCAATTTCTTGCATAGAAAACGCTGAGATCGTTTCATTGCAGAGATTCCAGCCTTTTTCAGCAAGCCCTAGTTATTGTGTTGGCAAAGGTGCGTGTCACGATTTGCACTGACTTAAGCCGAAACCCTTTGTGCAATAGGGGGTTGAGGACATTACATCTTTGCTCCCTTAACCTCAGCTCAACAGCAAACCAATAGTGAGAATCGGTCCACGACCTTGCCGATATGTATTGACGGAGTCAGGAAGACCGCTGCTCAAGCCCCTAAAATCCTTGCCTGGATTAGATCTCGCGGATTCGAGCCTCCTTAACTTAGTGCCATTCATGCGTATCACCCTCTAGAAGGATGATTCCGTACAGGAGTGCAAAGACTCCTCGCAGTGCGCTAGGACCTACTGGTGCGGGAATTTAGACTGTTTCGGGGCTCAGGCGGCTTCCGAGTTTGCTCCTAAGACGGCGACAGGCACTCATCTTAGTCTTGGAGATTATCGAAGTTAGTGGGGGCTTTCATATAACTTAAACAGAACGTGCCTCCATAAATATCCAACCCCTTATGGTCGACTGGGCCCAAGATATAACGGATAGCATTATCTGAGCGGCACTTTCATCATGCTCGTGCCGGCGGAAGAAACAGCTTAGGTAGTTTACTCATTCCTTTTGATGGTACTCCACACCAAACTCTTTGCAAGCGATCGCCAACGCAGCTTCAGGAGATTCTTTCAGAGCACACTCAAAAGCTTCCATAGTCTTTCGCTTATGAGCGAGATCTTTAACTGCAAATCCGGTGAGCCCTATTCCGCACGCATCGACGAGCGCATCATCGAGTTGTCCAGCAACTGGAATGAAATCTGGGAACGCATCAACAGGTATTAGGGAATAAGCAACTACTGCAAATAGGTAAATAGCAATGGAGATAAGCCGCTGAGCAGTATCCCAGTGATTCACAACCCAGAGAAAAAATAATGAAGCGAAGAAATATATCATCGCCCCAAACCTCATATATCCAACTTTGCCACCAACCGTGTTCTTAACTACTACCTCTTGGGGAGTTTCCTGCCATAAATCTCGTACGGATGAGAGTATTTTCTTAAGAGGACCACGATGCTCGTACATTTTATTGGCCTCTTCAATCATCTCACCAGTTCCAAACACCGATAAAGATAGCGTGTAGAGCAGAAAAACTGCGCTGAGAAATACAAATACCCACGCGATCAAGTGGAGAGGGTTCCGACGAACAGAAGCAAAAAAGTTAGACAACATAGTAGGCGTTCCCATTCAGAGTCCTGTAAAGAATTGCAGTCCACTCAATAAACATCTCATTTGAGTCTTCACCACCAATGACTTGTATTTGTGACCACACGGACATTCATGACAATAAACTCGGTCCGAATTGACGCAAGGCACCTGCACGCACAATCAGGATAAGAATAGGCATACACCAGCTAGCCATTGATCGTGTTAGACAAGAGTATGCACATCCAAAAAACTGTAAATAAACACACTCCTATAAGAACTGTTCTCATCCCAGTTCGGCTTTGTCCTTAAGATTGTGGCTCGTGCTATAGAGCAACTACCCCTGCAAGGTAAGTTCTCAGAACCTTCAAACTTCATAACTTCGAATCGTTCATAGAAAAAGAATTAGACTAAAGGCTCTGAAGCCCCTGAAACCTGGTTGTAAACTCCAAAGGAAGTGAGCAAAGTCGAGAATATACTTGGCGACCAATCTTGATTGCGGGTTATAATTAGGAGATATCCAAATTCCGCCCCAAATCACTTGGCAATTGAATGACTGTGTCCATTGTTGTAGATCTCCGAGACGCTTGTAGGGTATTGACCTAAACATTCTTAGGTTTGCCAGTAATTATCATGGGAATTGAGCTTAACTTGCCTATTTATGTAGTCCATTTCAAAAATATACCGGTAGCTTGAAGCGTTGTAAACACTTCCATGAAACATTCTTTCTGAAGATACTGCCAGTTCGCAATTCACTTCGAGTGGTTGAAACTATCCGAGCAACATAGATGCGTCCCAATCGGGCTTCCATGATCTCCCCTGATAGCAGACTAAGGACCGAATCTACCCTGTGCTTCCTTGAGCCCTAGATTCAGGATCGGCGTTTCTGGAAACTTCTTATGGTCGGGATTTGTTAGGGTAGTATCTCCAATGGGGTGAGTGTAACCTTCTGGTGAATAGTTTATACCAATTTTCAAAATTCCTACGACAGATTAGGCAAACATTCCCCAGGGGTATAGGACCCCGAGCTACCTATGTCGCAGCACTTCTTAGAGTTGGACCGAGAAGAACGCACATCGAGAATTCCCTTCCGAGATGATTCTGATGCTCCCTTTCGTTGCGTTGACACTTAGAACTAAACTCCGAACTACTTTAGTCGATTCCACAACCATGTCCATAAGGCTTCCAAGCGGATCAGTAGGCGATCGAGCAAGGACAGCACTCTTTCCAAGAAATGCGGTTCGTAGCCCGCAGAGCTAGCATGCGCGTCGAGTGTCGCTGGGGCATCGCGATCGCTGGTTGAGGCTTGCGATCGGTTGCCGCGTGTCGGTGCGGCTGCTTTAGGTGCGGTGGTAGTAACAGCTGCCGAAGTTGGCGTGGTTGCTACCTGCACTACCGTTGTGACTGGAGCAGCGAGAGCACCCGGCTCGGCAGGCAGGGCTCCGGCGCTTGCAGGCCGGGCGCGGAGGGATGCCGGCTTCGATCCTGTTGTCTTATCTGCGGTCGCCGTAAGTTCGGTTGTATTCGAGGCGGTTGCGTAGAGATCGTCCCAACTCAACCACGGATCTGGAACCGTTTCAGTGGGAATGGCAGCGGCATCTAGGGTTAACTCTTCAGATGCTGATTCGGCATTGGTCGTTGAAAGGGGCTGGCGCGATCGCCCCCGATCGTGGAAGAAGTACTCGATTGCCGCACGTAACAAGGCCCGAATTGTAAATGGATCCACTGCCTCGGGATTGCCCGATGGAGCAAGTGCCTCTCCCGATGCAGATGCGAGCCCGGCAGCGGCTTCCAGTTGCGCGAGAGCACCGTCAAGCTGCTGCAATGCTAAAGGCGGTTTGTCTGAGGGTCCGGATACGGCCAGGCGCGATTCTCCGAACCAGTTCAGCCAACGAGCGATCGCGCCCTGCTGTACCCAGTGGAGCCAGCGGGGCAGCGGCAGGACTTTAGCTGGAGCAGGAGCAAGCGGTCGCGTTGCCGGAGGGGCACTCGATGTGCTTGCGGCATCGAGCGATCGCGCGATGCGCTCTAGCAATCGGTGTTGTTGGTCAGTGGTCAAACCAGCAACCATACCGTTACTCGCATCCACAAACACGATTTGGCGAGAATCCATACACGAAGCAACGGCGCGCACGGCGCGGTCCAGATCGTCCGACCCTGCAGTTTCTATGGAGTGGGCGGATGACTCTACGTCGATGTCCGTTCGCGCCGCACCCGCTACCGTAGGAATGAGGTCGCTGGCCGGCTTTGTCGGTCTTGAGGTCGGGTCGCCAGCCACTGGGAGCGCACCCCGCGCGTCGCTCGGGTGTTGCAGCTGCTGGTGCGCCCACCGCACCGACTGCACCAGTGCGTATACCGGATACACCACTGCCTGCAAACTCCACGTTGCAGCCACCTGCAGTCGTCGCGCTGCCACAGCTGCACGATCGCCGGTTTTCTGCCATCTTCGGTGCAAAAAGGTCAGCAGGCGACTGCTGTAAGGGCGGGTAGATATGGACATCGGCAATCTCAGCAACGCAAGCCAGCACGCACGAGCAACGCGATCGCCTGCGCTCGGTCTCCGAAACTCACTCGTCAGAACCGACGCCCCCCTAGGAGACGACTAGTACCCTGGAAATAAAAACAGGACCCTCGTTCGTGACAGAAAAGCAACTTCGGAAGCGCCAATCGCCCCTGCGCCGACTCACTAGTGGGCTGCTCATTGCGGTTGCCCTGATTGTATTCTGTTCGGGTACGCTAGTGCATTTGCTTGCCGAGTATTGGTGGTACGAGGCAATCGGCTACTCCGAGGTTTTCCGGACGCTCGTGGGCTGGCAGGCGATCGTGGCAATCGCCACCTTTGTCTCCTTTGCGCTGTTCTTATGGGGCAACTATGCTGTTGCAATGTCGGTTACACGCAACAAACCACTGCGCTTTTCCGCACAAGCCGATTTCGCCCAATCCTTCACCGAATATTCGCGACAGTTGCCGCGTTACTTAGTGCCAGTGGCGATTGTCCTAGTTGCTCTTGCCGCAACAGCCGCCAGTTCGGGAAGTTGGGAAGTCTTGCTGAAGTTCTGGCACGCAACGCCCTTTGAAAGTACCGATCCGCTGTTCGAGCGCGACATCGGATTTTACATCTTCCAGCTGCCGCTCTACGAGGGCTTGCAATCGTGGCTGACAGGGCTGCTTACCGCGGCGCTGGCAGTTGCGATCGGGGTTTATGCCCTGAAAGGCACGCTTGACTCTCGCCGCGGATGGCGCGATGTCGTGGATGGCACGGCACGGGTGCACCTCTGTCTGATTCTGGCCGCGATCGCTTTTTTGCAATCCGTCAACTTTTGGCTGCAGCGTTACGGTCTGCTTTACACCGATGGCGGGATCGTCTCCGGCGCGGGTTACACCGACGCGCACTCGCGGTTGCTGGCACTGACCTTGTTGAGCGCGACCTTACTGGTTCTGTCCGTTGCCTTTGTAGCTTCAGCCTGGCGCCAGGGATTTACTTTACCGACGGTTTGTATCGCTGCCTTCCTCGCTATTTACCTCGTCGTTGGGCAGGCATATCCCTGGTTCGAGCAGCGTTTCGTTGTCGAGCCGGACGAGCTTAACAAAGAACTGCCTTACATCGAATACAGCATTCACGCCACCCAAGCTGCTTACAACCTTCAAGACGTTCAACGCGAACCCTACGCGGCTGAAGACAACCTCGATCGCGCGGCGATCGAGCGCAATCAGGCTACTGTCGATAACCTGCGCCTCTGGGATTACCGCCCGTTACAGGCCACCTACCAGCAGTTACAGGGCATTCGTCCTTACTATCGTTTCAACAATGTCGACATCGACCGCTACGTTCTCAACGGGAAATTCCAGCAAGTCATGCTCTCCGCACGAGAGCTGTCGCAGTCGCCGCGGGATGCCTGGGTCAGTCAGCGACTGAAGTATACCCACGGATACGGCTTAGTTATGAGTTCGGTCAATGAAGTGGTGGGTGAAGGCGAACCGCGCTTGTTGGTTTATAACATTCCGCCGGTTTCTAATACCGATCTAGATATTGACGAGCCCGGAATCTACTATGGCGAACTGACTGGCAACTACATTTTTACCGGAACTCGTACTGCAGAATTCGACTATCCACAAGGTGAGAACAACCAACAAACCCAATACTCCGGACGCGGCGGCGTGCCTATTGGTCCGTGGTGGCGGCGACTAATTTATGCTTGGGATCTCGGTAGCTATAAGATCCTAATATCGCCTTACTTTCAGGCGGAATCGCGCATTCATTACGATCGCGATATTCTCAAGCGCGTTAAAAAGCTCGCCCCCTTTCTTCGCCTCGATAGCGATCCTTATATTGCTATTGTCGACGGGCGCATTCAGTGGATTATCGAAGGCTATACCGTCAGCGATCGCTACCCTTATTCCAAGCCGGTTTCTCAGATCGAGAATGCCGAGTCTATTCTGCTGCGCGGTCAGTACGAACGCCTGCTGAGCGGCCGCTTCAATTACGCACGTAACGCTGTCAAAGCCGTTGTCGATGCCTACGACGGCACGGTGAAGTTCTACGCTGCTGATGCCGAGGGCCCGCTCCTAAAAACCTACCGCCGCATCTTCCCCACGTTGTTTGCCGATCTCGACACCGCACCGCCAAGTCTACGCGATCGCTTCCGCTATCCGTTGGATCTATTTGAGATCCAGGCCCAGATGTATCTGGAATATCACATGGATAATGCCGAGGTGTTCTACAACCGCGAAGACCTCTGGCAGTTTCCTAAAGAAGCCTATGAAGACAAACAGCAACTTGTCGAACCTTATTACATCATCATGCGTTTGCCGGACGCCGAATCCGAAGAATTTGTGTTGGTGTTGCCGTTCACACCCAACCAGAAGGGGAATCTGATTGCCTGGCTGGCAGCGCGCTCAGATGGCGACAACTACGGCAAACTGCTGCTATACGAATTTCCCAAGCAGAAGCTCGTTTTCGGTCCCGAGCAAATTGAAGCACGCGTCAATCAAGATACTGAGATTTCGAAGCAGTTCAGTCTTTGGAACCAACGAGGTTCGCGCGTCAAACGCGGCAACCTGCTGGTAATTCCTATCGAAGACTCGCTGCTTTACATTCGCCCGATATACCTCAGTGCCGAGCAAAGCGAACTTCCGCAGCTCAAACAAGCGATCGTCGCCCTTGGTGGGCGCATTGTCATGCGCGACACGTTGGACGAGGCGCTTGCAGCCATCTTCGGCACGCGCGTCACCAATCCCAACACTGCCGATCTCGAGCGCGAACGCGCCACAGCGGCGCTTCCTCCCCGCACCCGCGATTTGGTTCGCGACGCGCGTGCGACCTACGATCGTGCCCAAACGGCGCTCCGCACCGGCAATTGGACAGAATACGGTCGTGCAATCGACGAGTTGGGCTCGACTTTGGAGGAGCTAGAGCGTGCCACAGCTAACGGTCCTGCCAAATAGTTCGCAATTGGTTACCTCAGATTCTTGGTAACGTCAGTGACGCATTCTCATTGCACTACTAGATCGAAACATTCGAGAACTAGTAGCGATATGGGTTTGACGAAGATTTTTGAGAGCCGATTTAAAGCCTATTTCTGACTGCTGTTCCCAGCAATCGACCATATATGCATCTCTGCATTTGCCTACTCTTTTATATTCGCTAGGACGAGAGAGCGTGCGGCTGGCAACTGCCACCAAGGTAAGTGGGGGTAGCGGTGGTGCTCTTCGTGATAGGTGAAATGGAAGCAAGCCAGGAGCGAGATCGGTGGCGACCAAGCATAAGTAAGGGTGCGGCTGGCGTTCTGGTACCCACCATCCGGATAGCGGTGTGGCAGGTAGGTGCCGAAGAAAAAGAGCTGGAGCGAACTCAGTAGCGACGGCACCACCCAAAACAATATCAAGTTTGCCTGCGAAATGTTCAAGCCGTAAGCGAGGAAGTTATAAATCAACGTCAAACCGACCAGCTGCGACCAGCTCCAGTAACCGCCCATGAAACGCAGATACCAGATAAATAAGTTGCGTCCCGGTGCCCGGAAATCGGGGTCGCGATCGCTGGCTGGATAGCGATGGTGCTGCCAGTGCTTTTTACGCAGTTTGCGGTAATCGAAGAGGGCGTAACAGGTGACGGCAATCCGACCGATCGCATTATTGAGCCGCAGGTTGTAGGGACAGACGGCTGCATGCATGGCGTCGTGACCGGTGATGAATAAACCCGTGAACAAGATCGTTTGCCACAGCATCACCGGAATGCACCATAGGCGCAAAACTCCAACATCGACGAGCATCAAGGCAGTGCTACTTGCCAGCCAGACTCCGAGGATCGCCAGCGCTACATACAAACCGCCTCCCAGTTCTAGTTCGATGAAATCATCCTCGCAGGTAGGCGGAATTGGCGATCGCGTTTGAGTCACGGTTACGGTCTCCTTAAATTGCAGTAGTGGCTGACGCGAGGGACCATTGCTAAACCTACTGGCGTCGAACCAGCAGGCAACCGGTCATATGTAAAGTTTTGTAAAACTGCAGCTACGTTTGATTGTACGCAAAGGCTCGAGAAACGGCTCTAACTCTAGGCAGAGCAAGCACGGCCTCCGGTTCACTCGTCCGCGGGAGATTGCGTCCCGACCAGGTAAATTGCTCCTGAGAACAGCGTCAGTATGACGGACGCTCCAAACATAACGGTGGCGACGCGCGCCCAAGCTGGTGGCGCCGGCGCGAGCAGCAGTGCAACGGCAGCAATCTGAACCACAGTTTTGAGCTTGCCCCAAAAGTTTGCACCGGGTACCGCAGTCATGGTGGGAGAGACGCGCCAGCCGGCAACGATCAGTTCCCGTGCCAACAGCAGGAAGACAGCCCAAGCCGGAATACGCTGCCACTGCACGCAAATTAACAGCGGTGCAAGAACAAGAAGTTTATCGACCAAGGGGTCGAGGAATTTGCCGAGTTCTGTGATTTGGTCGAACCGGCGAGCGATGTAGCCATCGAGCCAGTCGGTCCCCGCTGCCAGCAGGAAGACACTCAAGGCCAGCCACCGCGATTGCGCGGTCGGCTCCTGCAACCAAACGAACAGCAGTGGAATCGCCAGCAAACGCGACAGCGTCACCCACGTTGCCAGGGTCACGGGCTTACCTCACCAACCAGATCGCCGCCATCCTATCGCGTTGTGGCAGCGATGCCGAACGCACCGCTGCCGATCGCTCAGCCGCCGATTTGCGACATCGTACGCGCGTAGATACCGGTTGAGGTGCCGCTGTCGCGCAGCTTGAAGTTGATTTCGCCTTTTTGCTGCAGAAACTGTTGGACGCGATCGCGTAAATCTGCTGTTGTCACGCCCGCGCGCAGCAGCGCGCGCAGGTTCACTTGACCGGTTTCGTTGAGCAAGCACGGTCGCAGCCAGCCATCTGCCGAGAGCCGCACGCGATTGCAGCGATCGCAGAAGCATTCGGACATTTGCGAGATAAAACCTAGGGTGCCGCGCGCGCCGGGAATCTGAAATACGTCGGCTGGACCGTTTCCGCGTAGGGTTGCTGCCACCAATCCCCAACGAGCGCGAATTCGTGCTCGCAATTCCTCCGAGGGCACCCAGGCGCGATCGCCAAACAACTCGGGATTGCCGATGGGCATGAATTCGATAAAACGCACGTGCCAGTTGCGCTCCAAGGTGAGCGCTGCGAGGTCTAGCACTTCATCGTCGTTGATGCCGGGAACCACCACGACATTTAGCTTTAATGGGTCGAAACCGACACGGTGCGCTGCGAGAATTCCATCCCACACTTGTTGCCAGCGATCGCGCCGCCCGACGATCTGGGCGAAGGTATCGGGGTCGAGGGAATCGAGGCTGATATTGATGCGTCGCAGTCCGGCATCGTAAAGCGCCTGGGCCTTGCCGGCCAGCAGATAGGCATTGGTGGTGAGCGATAAATCTTCAGTTTGTGGCAATGCTGCCAGTACGCCAACTACGTCTACTACGTCGGCTCGTAGCAGTGGTTCGCCACCAGTCAGCCGGAATTTGGTAAATCCCAGCGGCGCGAACACCGCTCGGACGAGCAACGCGATTTCCGCACAGGTCAGCCACTCTTGCCGGCGAGAGAAGTCCAGCTCCATGCCTGCGGGCATGCAATAACTACAGCGAAAATTACAGCGATCGAGCAAGCTGATGCGAAGGTAGTCGATGCGATTCATAGAGCGGTGCACGATCGCTTCAGGACTGGGGTTTCAAATGGTTCCACTTTAAGCAAAATTACCGATTTTGCGGCGATCGTGGTTTGACAATGTGCCGGTATGCCGGTGAGGCTCTCGATTTTCCATTGGGTTATCAGTCCCAGTTGCCCTCGAGCGGACAATAGAACCCATTCCCAAAGTCATTGCATTAACCAACAATATTTGGCGAAGGCTGGTGTAGCAGATGTAAATCAGCATTTGGGCGAATGGTAATTGCCTGAACTTTTCGAGAGCACCCATCATCGCGGCCGGGCGGTCGGGTTTGCAGCCACCGTCTTCGTCAGGAGTATAGATGGAGTAGTCAACCACCCAAAACTGACCTCTGTCGGGATTGACATCGAGGCAGCTGACTAAACCAATACCCCTAATGTCTCCGCGAGAATTACCGCTGAAATGACTGCGCGTGAGTTCGATGGCGCAGGGGAGGCACCTGTCGCGGACCCTGTCCTCAAAAACGATGCCGCCGTCGGTCTGCTCTTAAGCCTCGCTTCAATTCTTTAATGCGGTGTTCGGAATCTGCGCCTCGTTGCACGTAGAGTTGGTCGTATACCGCTGCGGCATCCCACCTTAAATTGGTTACTAGAAAGCGGGGGGTGTCAAGTTTTTTGTGTAAGCAAGTAGACCTCAGTCGGTGAAGCACTCGGGATGCTGGATGGCAAATCGCGCTAGCGCCGCCTTCCAGTTCGCCAGTGGCATCGTCCATTTCTCGGAAATCTTCTCCAGCGCTAGGTAGAGCAACTTGAAGACCGCTGCCTCTGACGGAAATGACCCCTTGGTCTTCAATACCTTCCGCAACGAGTCGTTCAGCGATTCAATCGCGTTGGTCGTGTAAATCACTCGCCGGATTTCCGGCGGGTAATCGAAAAACGGGATGACTTGCTCCCAATGCCGCAACCACATCGCACTGATGGTCGGGTAGGTGGCGTCCCACTTCTCGGCGAACTCCGCTAGCGCATCCTCGGCGGCCGCTACCGTCGCCGCGCGGTAAATCGCTTTCAGGTCCGCTGCTACAATCTTGCGCTGCTTCCAGCCAACATACTTCAGCGAGTTGCGCACCAGGTGCACCAGACACAGTTGCACCCTGGTCTCGGGAAAGGTCGCGGCAATCGCCTCGGGAAACCCGCTCAGCCCATCGACGCAGGCGATGAAGATGCGCTCCACTCCCCGGTTCTTCAGGTCC
>NZ_ASSJ01000055.1 GCF_000473895.1 Rubidibacter lacunae KORDI 51-2
GGCTGTGCGCTTGTTGCAGAATTAGCGGGGAAAAGTCAGGGCTAGCCGGGCGAATCAGCCACACCTTGGTGTATGCTTCATCGCCCTATACCGATATCTCGGCTGGATCGGGCACCGGCGGAGACCAAGCCGAAATGTAGTCTGCACATCGCTGCTCCCAGAGGTTGCTAATAGGGGGCTCGGAAGATGTCAACCTTTTTGGACACGTGAATTTTAGTTAATGTAGTTTTGCCACCTCCTTGGCTGCACTCAGGGTGGGGAAGTTAACACCCGTTTCGGTCTCGATGCTGCCGTCCTCTCGATAGAGCGGGTTGATTGCCACCACTTGCGGCGGCAGTTTGATTCGCGGGCGCCCACCCACGAATCGTTCCGGATGCGCCTCGTATGCCGCGCTCATGACCGCCTCCCGTTGCGCAGCTAACTCTCGATAGCGCTGGGTGAACACCTGTGCTGGCGTGAACCCCTCCAAGGCACTGTGATGATGGCTGAAGTTGTACCACTCGAAGTAGTCTTGGCACCACTGCTCCGCATGCGCATAGTGCTCGAACCGTCCGGGGTAGTCGGGTTGATACTTCAGGGTTTTGAACTGGCTCTCACTGAAGGGGTTGTCATTGCTCACTCTCGGCCGGCTATGACTGGCCGTTGCTCCCATCTCACCGATGACCTCGAGGAAGCGCCGGGCAATCATGGGCGAGCCGCGGTCTTGGTGAATGGTCCGACCACCCAGCGCATGGGGATAGCGCGCCATCGCCTCGCGCATCAGTTGGTGCGACAGGGCGCTGTTCTCCTTGCACGACAGCATCCACGCCAAGGCGAAACGACTGAACAAATCGATAATCACGTACAGCGATAGGTAGACTCCCTTCTGGCTCAGCGCCAACTTGGTGATATCCCACGTCCAGACCTGATTCGGGGCGGTTGCCACCAGTCTGGGCACGGCATGCTTCTGTGCCGGTCGCTGCTGACGCCGCTCGCCACTTTGCCCCTGCTCCCGCAGCACACGGTACATCGTGCTGACCAAGCAGAAATAGCGACCGCGCTCCAGCAGCTCCATGTACACCTGAGACGGAGGCTGGTCGCAAAACTCCTCGCTGTTGAGGGTTGCTAACACCTGCGCTCGCTCGCTCGAGCTCAAGGCACGGGGTTGTCGCGGTTTCGGAGCTTCATCACCTTGACCGGTTGGTGCGACCCTTGAGGTCGCTTTGCCGGCATAAAAACTGCTGCGGTTCAGGTCCAGATGCTGGCAGGCCAGGCTCAAAGGTAGCCGCTCGGGCTTGTGGTCGCGGAGTATCTTCATGCGTCGCCCTCGCTCTCCTGGTGCGCGAGCATCGCCAAGGCTTTTTTTTGTAGGGCTAGGCAATCATCCTTGAGCTGGAGCTGATGCTCGAGTCGTTGAATCTTCTTCTCCAACGCGGCAATCTGGCGCTGCTCGCTGGTGAGTTGGGGTTTGGGACCTGGAGCTGTCTTGGACAGGGAGGCGATGCCGCCTTGCTCGCACTCGCGACGCCATTGCTGAATTTGGTTGTGGTAAAGCTTTTCGCGCCGCAGCAAACTCCCCAGTTCGCCGTGTTGGCAAGCGTTAGCTTCCTGGACAATCCGTAGCTTGTACTCGGCGCTGAAGGTGCGACGGGTCCGCTTCTCGAGGGCGGGCTCGGGTTTGACTTGGTTATCGGGCAGGGGGTCGGTGGCAGGCTTAGGCATGATGGTGTTCTCCAAGAGTAACCCGCCCTCAAATCTCTGTTATCTCTGCAAGTGTCTGTCTAGTCCCAGGTTGACACAGAGGGGGCTAGCCTGGATTATTCACGAAGATTTTGACGAAGCCTCAAACCCTTGCTCTGACTAGGCTCCAATGTACTTCGTATAGAAACGCACTGTCATTGAGCGAAAAAGTCTGCAAGCCTTGCACGGCAAAAGGTTTAGGGTCTCCGCATAAGAGTTCATGAATAATCCAGGCTAGAGCATCAGTGACAAGATAAGCAATCTCGCGATTTGTCAAGCCCCATATATGGAGTATTGAAAGGACATTGCTCCCAAACATGCTCTAGAGCCCCAAATGCTGGACTCGTAAGTACATTTGATTGCTAGGCTTGGATACCTTGCACAGCAGCATGTTCGGCATATCTGAAAAGTCCTTGACAAAGGGACTTCGGCCTTAACTTGTCACGGATGGGGCTAGAGAGACTCAACGCGCGCGCTAGCGCAAAGACCCAATCTTTCGGTGCGTATGTTCAAGCTCCGATAACGAGAGCGTTGAGCGTTTGCCTGCACGTAATGTGGGTGCCGGTGAGGTAATAGGGGGAGGTTAAAGTCAGCACCAGCAAGAGTTGAAATTTCTACCATGAAAGTTTTCAGCTCAGAACCTTATCTCAAGAAAGCGATAAAGCAACTTTCAAAATAAAATTGTGGAGACAGCTCAACAAGGATTCAGGCTTCGTGGCTGGAACTTCAGTTCTATGGACTAAACCTATGTACTAAAGTCAAGCTCAAGCATCGCCTCAAATGAAGAAATGTTTCAACGACTGGCATGCCTTGATGAATCTCAACTATAGTTAATAACTATCCAGTATATAACTTTGGAGTGACCATAATCTCTAACGCATCCTTAAGATTGAGGGGTGTTAGTCAAACAATTCAGTCAGAGGTTGACTGCTAAGGGTATGCCCAGCTATATAAAAGTCATGCCAGACTTACAAGAGCACCTCGGTTAATTCGCTCAAGACCGAAGGTCGGCACGGTAGCAAGAGCAATTCAGCCGCTGATGCGCCACAATCCAGAAATTTTTTGAGGTGCCCACAAGAAGGTTTCCCAGGTTTTTTCTGTCGCTATAGAGCATGTACAAAAAAACATGTCACCTGACTCTTCAAACAACTTCTCAAACTTCTGTCCTTATCTAGCTCTCTTTCAGGACTTTAGAGAAAACAATAAAAAGTGGCCGTATCTTCTGAAGAAAATTGAAAAGTCGAACTATTTAGGACCTTTTCGGGCAGTTCCTTAGGGTAGAGCTAACACCCAGTCTTGGTTTGTTAAGAATAACTTGATAAATTGTAATATTGGGTTGTGCTGGACAACCCCGGCTTCAGTGAGTGGTGATAATTAGGTGGAGTTTTATTGGCACATACCACCCTGGGCGCAACTCTCCAGTTTGCAAATGGAAAGTAAAGAGAAACTGGTTGACTGACAAAACTTCTGAGAAAACCGCATCGTGGGGGCTCCAGCTCCAGGAGGGCAGCACATCCAGAAGCATTTGCTGGCGGAGCTTCGGAGCTTCTTGGATCCTTCCCACAGCAGCCACTGCGATCACGGAGATCTCCAGGCATGAGGTGAAAACCGCTCCTGGAGGGAGTCCTGGTGATTCCGGGCAGACTTTTGTCAGTCAATCAGAAAGAGGGGTGGATATAACAAACGAGGGTAGATAGTTGATTGCTCTACAACAAAGAGTTCAAGAGCTCAATCTTACATAGGGAATAGACCATGAAAACCTTAGTCGAATATTTTCAAGAAGAAAGACAAGGACTTAAGAAAAAATTGAAGGAGGCATTAACGATTGAAAAAGTTGTGGAAATAGTCCGATATGAAATCAGCAAGCTTGCAGATATATCTGGTGATTATATTAACGGATTAACCCCTTTGCAAGGACGTGTTGCCATAGGGCAACTAACAGTGCTAAGCGTATCTCTTGAGCAGTTGGTTGTATTCAGAGAAAGTAGAGCATCAGAGTCCACAACGAAAAGAAATGAAGCTTCACCTTCACCATTCGGTAATGAAGAAAGCAAGGCAAGTATAGAGAGAGCTCTTGCAAGTACTTGGGGGAGCACTTTAGGAAGTACTGCTGCAACAGTCGGAACCGCATTTATAATAGGAACCGTGTCTAACTTTGCTATACCATTGTTGCTAGCTTCGGCAGCATTAGGGGGTGTGACTGTTGGGAGTATTGTAGAAATAGCTAAAGACCGTCAAAAAACTAGGCTATTAGACAAAAACAATGACCTAAAGATGGAAACCCCAGCACTTGATTTAATGGATGTTGAACATCTATTAACAGAGTTAGAAAAGCAACTAAAAGGGATTGATCGAGACATTTCCAAGTATAGTGAACCAAAGCCACCACCAGAACCAACGATAGAAAATCATCGTGACATTTTAGAATTTCTGCAAAATCTTATGGGCGATGCTCATTTTGAGAAAAGCTCACTTCCTGGTTATACGCGTAAACGAATTGATCAGCTTCCAACAATTTTAAGGAAGTATCAGATCAGAGCTGAGTTTTTTGAATTAAATCAAGGAGAGAAGCATCCAACCCAAGAACAAGAAGAAATGTTTGAGTTTGAACCCAGTCTCGATCCAAATATTAAAGATTATGTCACTCTTGTTCCTGCTCTGGTCAAAGAGGAGAATATGTTATCTCAAGGACGTGTCATCAAACCTGTCTCGAAAACAGTTGACAACAATGAGAGTTAGAATAAGTAAGTTGTAACGAATAGAACAAGCAAGATGTAACGAATTAAAGAAGACAGTTCGTTTTGGATGTGAATAATCAAGAGGTATACATCATGAGTGAAGAAAATATTGTCAAGGTCATAGGTTTTGATTTAGGGCATGGAGAGTTTTCATTGACAGAGGTTTCGATGCAATTGGGGCAAGAGCCGCAAACCATCGAAATCAACAATAAAGCTTCTCAAATTACTGCTGTCGGCAAAAACAAGGATGGTAAGACAATAATTGGAAATAGTGCGATCATGCAAAGGGATATGCAAAGCTTTGATATTTGTTTTAAACAAAATCCTCTGACTAGCTCGGAGTCAAACAAAAGATCTATTCATGACTTTGTTAAAGCAGTCTACAAAAAGTTGATTGAGGGTCGATATGTTGAAGATCCTAGCAACACCTATTTCTTTGTTGGTTGTCCTTCAGGTTGGCAAGCAGAAGCAGTAAGAGATTATCAGATGATGATGATTGAAGCTATGCTTAAAAACGTGACTATAGTTAGAGAATCTCGTGCAGCTCTGATGCACGCTAAAGAAATCAAGAAAATTAGACCATCTGAATTGACCAAGTCGGTTCTAGTCATTGATATTGGCTCATCTACGACGGATTTTACTTGGGTAATAAACGAAAATGATAACCCCATAGACTATGGCAAAAATCTAGGGGCTTCGCTTATTGACAAAGCAATTTTTGAACGGACTCTAAATGCTCATGCTCAAAGAGCAGAGTTAGAGGTAATCTTTAAGCAATATCCTGTATACCTGCGTCGTTGTGAATTTGCTTGCCGTATTAATAAAGAAGTGTATTTTCAAAATCCTGATGCTTATGCATATGGCGATACTGATGTTACAGCAGCTTATGAACATGTCCAACGTATGTACGAATTTATGCCAAAAGTCAATGGTCCAATAATGGAAGAAATACTTAATGAATCGATGCAAGAACTGGGAGGAAAAAGCTGGAAATCCACCTTCAGAGATCATTTGCGTGCAGTAAAACAAGAGTTAGAGTATCGACAGATTGAGCCGAGTAAAATTCTGCTCACAGGTGGCGCCTCCAGAATGGACTTTATTACTACTATATGTGATAACATTTTTCCCGATTCACCTTGGATAAGAGATGTCGAACCTGAATTTGCTATTGCTAGAGGGCTAGCTCGTTGGGGGCGAATTGATATCAACACAAAAAGTTTTAGCAATGAAGCTAATCAAATCCTTGATCGCGATTTAAGTGGTATTGTGGAAAAACACATTGAAACCTTACTCGAAAATCAAGCAAAAAAAATAGCGGCTGGTGCTGTTAATAAAGGACTAAAACCATTACTAATTCAATGGCGTGACAACGAAATTTCAACATTAGAAGAGCTTGAATCTAAAGTCAATCAAGAAATAGAAGACTGGTTAAATGGAGTTGAAGCAAGCGATATCATCACATCGGAACTAAATAATTGGTTACCCATTGTTAGCAAAGAAGTAGAAGATCGGCTTTCCGATCTATATGAGGAATATGCCCTCAGTAGAGCTGCCTTGGGCATAACTAAATTTCAACTTAACCCCAAAACTGAAGAAATCTCAAGCTCGATCTTTATTAAAGAGGCAGTTATTGATATCGATACTCAAACATACACCCATGGAGTTGGGACTGGGGCTGCCCTAGGAGGAGCATTGGGAGCTATAGGTGGAGGTGGGGTTGTTGCTTTGATTACGGCAGAGATACTTGCAGGACCTGTGGGATGGGCTGCTTTGGGTGTCGGTTTGCTTGGTGCAGCTTTGGGCGCAAGCGCAAATGCTAAAACAGTGACCCAAGTGACTAAACAAGAAAGAAGAGATTTGTCTGAGCAAGATATTGACGAAGAGGTAAAGAAACAGAGAGAGCATTTATCTCAAGAACTTCAAAAAAGATTTAGCGTCGATTCAGAGCTAAAGAAACAGCTGCTGCAAAAAATGAGCCGGGTTCTAGAGGATGCCATAAAAGAAAAGGTGGATAAGGCTAGATTACTGATTGCTAGTGATGATATCTAGACCGCATCAAGCTCCCCACATTTCCATTCAACCAAACAGCATTAATTTAATGTAATGATTGAAAGTGAGTTGTCTCCGCCTCAACTGGAACTAGCAATGGCAAATGCCATATCAATTTCTTTGCTATACACCTTGGGGCGGAAATATTTAGATATTCCATTAGATAAGGGCAAATATATTCGACCAGAATCGCCTCTAGCACGAAGCAGTGAAAGCTTTGATGGTATAGAGTTTTTACGGTTAGAAATGGTGGGTGACTCTAGTGATTCTTTATTCAATGACCCATTGATGGCTTTGCAAACAGCTTTAGCCTCTTGCCATCACCCCAAACATTGCACATTAATTTTTATTGTTTCTAGTGATGGAAATAATACTCACATTTACTTAGGTATTCGTCGTAGTGATCATACTGACTATCTAACCAAAGATTTCGTCAAGAATGTGGGTAATTTCCTGGAAGGAAATTGGTCTGGCACAAAGCTTGTTCCATGTTATCCAGAAAGCTCAGAATTTCAAACTCGTATTATCAATCCTTTAAACAAAAACTTGAGGTATATTAATGCTTTAACAGGGATTCCTTCCCTGAAAGCAGGGGAAAATCCTGGTTATCCTCAAAGCTTGGATCGTTTGATTACTGGGTTACGTGGCTCACCGTTTATGTACATGATTGTAGCTGAGCCAATGGACCAAGGAGATGTCAATCAGGCGATTCATCAACTCCGAGAATTAATGGGAAGAGTGCATTCTCTAAGTAAGGTTACTTCGAATGAAACCTTTTCTGAAAATATCTCCGAAGCCCTGGGAAGAACAGAAAGTTTTGGGAAATCAGTCGCTGATGGAATAAATTTCAATGAAGCTCAATCAGATCAAAAAATTAAGGATATCATTAATTTGGTCAGCGCTGGGACTCTTGCTGTCGGAGCATTCTTTCCTCCTGCCGAGTTACTGATTGAAGTAGGCTTAGGCGCTTTGCTCCTTAAGGATTTTACACCAACGAAACAAAAATCTTCGGGGATGAGCTCAACAATTACTGATAGTTTTGGTGAAAGCCTCTCTACAACAACTACCTTGGGAAAAGGTTTGGCACGGGCTTTTGGTCGGGAGTATATCAATACTCATGCTGAGGCAGCAAAAAGAATAGTTGAGAGGTACTTGAATCGCTTTGAGGAATCTCGTGCCTTAGGGTGTTGGAATGTAGGTATTTACTTGTTGGCTGAAGAGCCGAATGTTGCACAGCAAGGAGCTATCCAACTCAAAGCTTTACTGAGTGGTGAACAAAGCTTTTTTGAACCGATCCGTGTTCACAATCTGAGCCCAGGAAATGGAGAGGGGTGGAGACATGCCGTTCGCAAAGCTTTGCAGGAGTTTTGCCAACCTAGTTTAACACTTGTAACGCCTAATAATCAAACCCCCCTTGTCCATCCTCTCGGCACCCCTTTTAACCATCTAACAACACCACTGAATGTTAAAGAGTTGGCATTACTTGTTAACATCCCTCAACGAGAAATACCTGGTGTAAAAGTGATGGCTAGCGCTAGTTTTAGCCTCAATCCTCCAACTATCGAGGACAATGATATTATTTTGGGGTATTTATTAGAAGGCGGCAAACAAACAGGTTTAAACTATGGCATTCCCAAAAAAACCTTGGCAAAGCATGGCTTGGTCACTGGAATTACTGGGAGCGGAAAAACAAGCACTTGCCAGAAGCTTTTGAGTGAGTTACACCAAGAAAAGATTCCTCTATTAGTTATCGAGCCTGCCAAAACAGAGTATGTTGACTGGGCAATGGAGCTAAACAAAACCTTGCCGCAAGAAAAACATATTGCAGTTTATATGCCTGGTGTTAAGACTTGGCGTGGCATTGTGCTAAAAGAACAACTGGTTCTTAACCCTTTTGATGTTGTCTGGCTGCATAATAATACTCCTCAGGTTCTACCTCACATTGATCGGCTAAAGTCTATTTTAAATGCTGCTTTTCCCATGCAGGAAGTCTTACCTATCATTCTTGAAGAGCTGATATTTGATGCCTACAATCACCATGGATGGCTAGATGATGAGTTGCCGCCTCTTAGTACCTCTCGCCCAACCTTCAGTCAATTGCGAAATAAAGTAGGAGATGTTGTCAAAAGTTTGGGATATGAAACAAAAATAACTGCTAATCTCACTGCTGCTTTGACGGCCCGCATACAGAGTTTTCGTCGAGGATGGAAAAAGCAATTATTTGATCGGACTCCATCGACTAAATGGAACAAGATTTTTGATCGTCCAGCAATCATAAACCTTTCTCATCTGGGAGATGATGCTGACAAAGCCTTTACTATGGCAATTCTATTGAATTTCCTTTACGAATACCGCCAAGCTCAATATGAGTTAGGGATTAAACAGCAACCTCTCTTTCATTTAACAGTAATCGAAGAAGCTCATCGAATTCTATCAAATGTTAGGGCGAGTTCTTTAGAGCAAGCAAGCCCCCAAGGCAAAGTAGCTGAGATGTTTTCCAATATTCTTTCAGAAATCCGCGCATATGGTGAAGGGTTTCTGATCGTAGATCAAGTACCATCTCGACTTATTCCTGACGTTGTTAAAAACACTAATCTTAAGATTGTCCACCGCTTAGTTGCTTCTGATGACCGAGATTCTATGAGTACTGCAATGGCACTAACTTTAGAACAAACAAACATAATAAATCGCTTGCGTCCAGGACAATCAATCATCTATGGAGAACAAGACGACTTGGCAGCTTGGGTGCAAATATCTAAGTGATTTTTCTGTTTGTTATTGAATGAAAGTAGTAGAGGGCTTAATGGCTTATTCTTGGGAAAACGAAGGTCAAAACTTAGAAGCAAACTCGGCAGAACTATCAGAGCCTCTCACCTTGTCCATTGAGGAAGGTGTTGAGAGGCTTGGTTCTTCTGAAATCAGTCAGTTTGAAGCTGGTGAGTTGATCGTAAACGCAGAGATTGCTGAATACCTCAATACTTTACCTCCTACTCACCTGGAAAATATTTGTACCATCAAGTATGAGCCCAAACCTAAGTCTGAATCTTCAGCTGAAATCAAAGGCACCATCAAGTTAAGGCTGCCTGGTATTGAAGGATGGGTATCAGCAAAATCATCCCCAGAACAATCGGTAGAAAGTTTTCGCGAAAATCTTACATATGAAGTAGGTTTAAAAGTCTATTTTGATGTTCTAGTAACTAGACTAGAACTCGAAGCCAAATGGTCAGATATACATCACAGGAGTTTGGAACAATTCGTCAAGGGTGGATTTGGTTTGATCTCTGAACGTAGTCTGCAAGGCAAGGCTGAGGACTTTGCGGAAACATATACTGTATACAGATTAGACTCTGATAAACTTCTAGCTTGCAGTAATGAGAAGTATGAATTTATGAGAGAGGAAATATTTTATGGTCGTGAATACCATTCTTGACTATGAGAAGGTGGTAGGTAAGGATTCAGGTGCGGAAGATGTCAACCTTTTTGGACACGTGAATTTCAGTTAATGTAGTTTTGCCACCTCCTTGGCTGCACTCAGGGTGGGGAAGTTAACACCCGTTTCGGTTTCGATGCTGCCCTCCTCTTCTCGAGGGCGGGCTCGGGTTTGACTTGGTTATCGGGCAGGGGGTCGGTGGCAGGCTTAGGCATGATGGTGTTCTCCAAGAGTAACCCGCCCTCAAATCTCTGTTATCTCTGCAAGTGTCTGTCTAGTCCCAGGTTGACACAGAGGGGGGAGGTCTAGGTTAGCATGTTTCAAAATAGCTATTTTTCGACTTTACAAGCTTTCGATGTACTATGATCTAACACTCTTCTAGTTTAGGTAAGTCCCCCCTGTTGGAAACGCAAACACTGATCGCGTTTGGTCTTGAAGCTCGAACGTGGTATAGATCTTCAAGCAGTTGAGTCTGGGAATCACCGTCTCATTTCTGATATCCTGGAGCAGTCGAACAAGCAGCTAGTTGGAGAGTTTAGATGAAGCAATCCTCTCCTCATCAAGTTGCTTGAAATTTTGGAGTACAAACTGTTATGCTCGGCGCAGCTGCAATCCCACAATTTAATATCCAAGAAGTGTTTATCTTTGAGGGTGAAGAGAACCAAGTTTCGCAAACTATAAATCAAACTATATTCTTTTTAGGGGTTACACCATCAGCTCTAGAGAGTTCACCACTGGCCCAGTTCTTTATCCAAGACGAGTTTGACTTGGGCAACGAAAACCAGATCGAACAAGGGATCGAACAAACAGCACCGGTTATTCCACTATTCCCAAATCGACTGGATAGCGATATTTCAGATCCCTTCTCTTTGGAAGTCGATCGCTTTCTAAATGCGGATGAAAGCCTAGACTCCTTACAGTTTGTCTCCCAGGAAGCGGATGTATTAGGAAACGAGAATGAGGTCGTTCAGGAAACTCAGCAAGAGTTGGTCATTCCTTTCGCGATCGATCTCGGGCTGGCCAACGGATCGAACGACTTCTTGGATGGAGGAATCGAAGACTTAGCGGCAACGATCTCGGACTCTGGAGTTCTCGACGCACTTCAGTTCGGCATCCAAGAGATCCTTATTGAAGGAGACGGAAACGTCATCCGGCAGCAGATCGATCAAATACTTATATCCCTTATTGTCTTAGACGAAGCAGACATTGCAAGCTTGTCCGAATCCGCGGGCAGTCCCACCCAGTTTGCCATTCAAGAAACATTTGCTGGTGAAGAGGCAGGGCTGGCGAATGATAACGCGATCGCGCAAAGTGGCACGCAAACGATTTTCTTCGAACCCCTTGGGGTCGCTGGCGAGATCGAAACTAGCACGGGCCGCGAGTTAAATGATGCCGAATTGGACATCGACAACTTTATTGCCACTATTCTAGGCCAAACCCAAATAGACTCGGTTCAAACAACCGCTCAACGCGCGACCCCAACCGGAAATGGCAGCCAGCAGGTGCAAGAAGCCAACCAAGAGTTGATTGTTGAGGGTCCCAAGCCACTGGTATTTGGTACGTTAGCGAATGATGATATCGAGCCGGGCCGGAACCTTGACGTCAACGGCTTCGGCGATTTCGTCTTCGCAGGCAGCGGTGCAGACTTAATCGATCTCACGGGGGTATCCCCAGAGGTCGAGCGGCTAGATTTCTTAGATATTCCCAGCAACATGCGCCTCTTTGGGGGGTCTGGCGATGACGAGATATTCACTAATAGCGGCGATCGCGCTTTCGGCGGCAGCGGCAACGATATCCTCGACGCCTCCGCCGGGAGCGGCGGGAACCGTCTCTACGGTGGGGACGGTTCGGACACCCTGATCGGATTGAATGACGATCGCCTGCTTGGCGGTGCTGGAGACGATCGTCTCTTCGTTGTCGGCACGGGCGACAACCTCCTCACTGGCGGCCCCGGCCGCGATCGCTTCTGGATCGCGAATGCGGCACTCCCCACTGCACCTAGCACGATTACTGACTTCACTGTAGATGTAGATGAAATCGGGATTGGTGGCTTGGGTATTGGCTTTAGCGACCTCAGCTTGCGCCAGGAGGGCGAGAACGTCGCGATCGGCGCTCTCGGGCAAGATTTGGCAGTCTTACTCAATAGCGAGCTTGACGCTCTCAATGCGAGTGCATTTACTTTTGAAAACTAGTGCGATCGTGACTTGGAGAATTCCGCTATTCCTTCCAAAGCAAGCTGAAAGGCACCTCATTGCTTTAGAAAACGCTTACGGAATAACAAGCGTCTACTTCAGGTACAGCTATCGTCAGTGAAACCGATCTCACTCGGCTCTACGGCAAAAACGTACATCAAGAACTTGCTCTATCCGCTTGTTTCTGATGAATTTGACAAGAAGCCTCCTGCTAGGCAACCAGTAAACTCTCTTTTCCTTTAAGAGTGACGGGAGGATCCTCTGAGCTGCCGTCAATACTTTGCAATAACTCCAGCATCAGAGGTTCAGTCCTTGCTGACTGACACAAGTGCCTCAAGCCATGCAAGCTTGTGGCGAGATTTTAGGGGTCTCAGGAGTTGTGTCAGTCAGCCGGGGGTTTGACTTGGATAAGCAGGCTCTTGCCAAAATAGGGTTTGCTGAAAAAGTCCACAAAACGAATTTAGGAGGCAGAGAGCTTATGGAATCTGGCTTTTACCATCTAGCCCCAGCTTTTTGCCTCGGATTCTCGGCCCAAGTGCAAGGGTTTTGAGGCTCTGGTGCCTATAACCTTGCACTTTTCTGGAATAGAAAACGCTGAGATCCTTTCATTGCATGGATTCCAGCCTTTTTCAGCAAGCCCAAAATAGCTTCAGTGCCTATAGAAAAGTGGCGATTTTGTCAACGATCTGGATCGCCATTTGAACCCGTGGCGATCGCTTCGTTTAGATTCCAACCCTAAGAAATTGCTCGATCCCTTGTTTGTAGGGGACAAAACTTTTCTGCAAAGGTCGATGAGTTATTCGGACATCCCTATTACCTAAATCAACGAAGGGGTTTCTTGAAACATCGTTGCTAGTTTTTGATGCAAGTTTGTAGACTGCTTCCAGTTGCGAACAAAGCTCGCTCGTTCGGCTAGCGAGGGCAACATCTGCTCTAGCTCACAATCACTAAACGAAGTGGAGAAAACCATGAAAAAGCTCGCCCTTGGACTTATGACGCTGGCAACGGTCGGATTGACTGCAACCCCTGCATTGGCTGGGGGAGGTGACAGCGGTACCGTTCAAACAACGACCCAAGAATCGATTGTGACCGGTGACGGAAACACGACCTATCAGCGCAGCGAGCAAATTCAACAAAGCGTGCGCGATCGCTCTAGCGGTGACAGTGCTGTTATCCAGGATGCTTATCAATCCTGCGACGTTTATGGTAACAGTAGCACTTGCGTACAAGAGCAGCGACAAATCGATCGGCGCGCGCGCACCAGCCGCAAACGTTCTCGCTCTCGCTAGAAAGATTAAACTGCCTTCGAAGCAGGACGCTTGATTCTCTCCTCGCGATCGCGAATAGAAAGAAATGCGTGCTTGATGGCACGCAGACTGGGAGACGGTGGCAGATAGAACGAGACAGTTTTCTCGGACTTAATTCTGCCACCTTCCTTCAGATTAGACTTGCCCAGGAGTTTGAGTAAGATATTCCACGAAGGATTGAAATTGATGAAGTAACATGCCGCTCTATAAACAATTTCTGTTCCCGCTCGCAGTGGCAGTTTTGGCCACTGGAGCGCAAGTCAGTGCCAGCGAGATCGATATTGAAGCGGGTGACGTCAGAATCAGCATCGATGGTAATAGCAGTACGATCGACACCGGGAACACGCGGGTGGGTTCTCCCACACCGCCATCCCATCGCCGTTTGCCCGCCCCATTGGGGACCCGGCCGCTCAAACCTCCTGTGATTCTTCCCTGCACTGGCAACGAGGTCAGTACTATCCGACAAAGCACGAGGGTCAATCGCTCCGGTCAATACAGTCGCCAGAGCAGCAGCATCCGCACTATTTGTCGATAATCGAAAGCCAACAAATCAGGACATGAGGATATCAACCATGACGCTGAAGCGAATTTATCTGGGAAGTCTCGTATCGTTGGGATCGTTGCTTTTCTGTTGCATTCCCGAACCTGTTGTGGCTCAGTGCGTTCAATCTGACATATCCGTTCAAATGAATGTCAGCCGCAATCCGAATACCCAACGCCGTAATCGCGTCAATTTTGACAACGAAGGAACGTGCTCGGGCAATTCGAGCACTACAACTGGCGTGCAGGTCAATGTTGGTGGCGACGGACCCGTCCGTCAAGAGCGGAACGTCCGCCACAAGCTTCGCGGAGGTGAAGGTAATCCAACGGGTGTGAACGGTCCGACAGTAAACGTACGCAGTAATGTTGGGGTTGATGTCCGCAATCCAGCAGACGACCTCTTAGACTAGCCGAACCACAATCCCAAGTGCACTTCCTACAATTCAGAGGAAAAGAAGTCCGACCTCTTGCTCGATCGCCGCGCACCAACAACAACCTCCGAGCACGTCTCGGTCAGAGGCGATCGCAACGCCAGTTGTGAAAAGAAACTATTGGCGAAGTGTTTTTTTTGCAATTTGATGGTTGTAAATTAGCAGTGGCGTGTGAGTGTATCCGAGCAAGAGATTTACTTTCGGGCGGAGAATCACTCTCATTCACATTTATTATCTGGGGAGCTTAAAACGATGTTTGGCCTGCGCGCCGATCGAACTCTACTTTTATTGGTAACGGCTTCATTTGCCGGAATTTGGCTGAATGGTACTCCCGTCCCGATTTCGGGAGCAACATCGGCGATCGCGCGACCGTTTCCTGCCGAGGCAGCCTCTCGTCAAAGCCTAACGATAGTAGTCAGCCCAGATACCTTACGGGAACCGCTCTTGCTTAAGGTTCGAGCTCAAGATTCGACTACAACGCTTTCGGGGCAAGTGGAACTCGACGGTCGTTCCTTATTTGAGGTTTTCGGCAGTAACGGAATTCTGCTCGACTTGTCCCCTCACTTGCAGCGCGGTCGTAATGCGCTCTCTCTGAAGGGACGCTATACTCCTGCCTCAGCTGGGGTCCGCGTTGAATTGATCGGACGTGGCATTCAAGCCAGCCAGCAAGTGTCGGGAAATGGCATCTTCGACAGCGAGGTCGTCATCGAAGTCCGCTGACTTGAAAACACGAACCTCGCTCGAATACATTCGGACCTCTCCAACTTCACGGCCGATCTCCAGTTCCCATTCCTTTGGCAAACTTGCTGCGAGTTCGGTGGATGCGGGAGTAGTGGATGCCATCTATCAATAAACGAGCAATTCTAGAGATCGACGTCATTTTTACAATGCGCTAGATAGCAAGATCCTTACTGGAAATGGCTTTTCGGGATCGCGATGTAGTTGCATTTCTTAATAGTTGCGAATTCTTACGAAAAGCGTCCGTATTCTCAACTAAAGGGTTTGTAGCGACTAAACTACGAACCCTTGATGGTTGATTCACTCTTGGCAAGAGTTGCTGCAGATGATTCCATCGAGCTAACGTATATTCAGTACTAAAAATGTTTGCCCGCAAAGGGAATCTCGCGCGGTTTACTTAAGAACTCTGGTAGGTCGATCGGTGAAAGCGCAAATAAAGCTCAAAACTGAGTAAAGTTTCGAGCAGCCGCTCGACCGACGCAGATCGAACGCAACCGATTCGAGCAGACCTAAGGAGGAGTTGTCTCATGCGAAATTCATTCATTGTGGGATTGGCAGGGGTAGGGCTGTTAGTATTGGCACCCGAGCTGACACCACCCGCGCGCGCTCAACGTGTTGTAAACGTCGAGCCGGCAATCGACAGTCAGGACGTGTCGCCGACCACGTCTATCTCGGGGTTGTTTCGCACTCCGGGAGAGACAACCGTCGATCCGAGAACGGTGAAAGTGTTTGTGAATGACACCGATGTCACCGGTCGGAGCACGATCGACCCCAACTTCTTTAGCTACAAACCCGATTCGCCGCTGCCTAGTGGCGAGAACAACGTGCGGGTTACCTACCAAGGTAACGGCGGAGAAAAACGCACGGTGCGCTGGAATTTCACCGTCCGAAAGCCAGCCGAGCAATTAGATATTGACTCGGTAACGCACAATGCTGCTAGTGAAGCCCTGGGGGCGGGTGCAACATTCTTGGTCACGATTGAAGGGACGCCCGGAGCGCGCGGGTCGGTATTGCTGGTAACGAGCGATCGCGTCCGCACGTTACCAGCCCAGGAAGTTTCATCGGGCATCTATGTAGCAACGCTAGCTGTCGGTCAGAACGACAATTTTGATGGCGGCGTAGCTGTCGGTCGTTTGACCAGCGACGGTCAGGTGTTGAATGCAGCGGCACCAGAATCGGTACAATTCAGCGGCGCGACGGCGGCTTTAGAGGGTCCGTTAGTCGAGGCAGGTGATGCGGGCGATAGCAGCGACGAAACAGCGGATTCGCCAGACACCTTCCCGTTGCGTCCCGCATTCACCAGTCACACTAACGGCGATTCTGTCCGCGGGGGGTTCACGATCGTCGGGCAAACACAGCCCAATGCAACGGTTGCAATCGAGGCCGATGCCAGCCGACCTTTGTTCGGCGGACTAGCAAGCCTGAATGAGGATCGCTTGGTTGATACCGAAGTTATTGCCGACGATAACGGCAAGTTTCGAGTGCAAGTGCCGCAAGCATCTACCGGTAGCGGCACCCGCTATACCGTTCGCGCAACCGCATCCAAAGACGGGACGCAGAGCCAGGTAACTCAGATCACACTAGTTGCCGACTGAGCCCGTGCCGACCGATCTTCCCTGTCTACCTCCTCTATGTTCCGCTCTGTTGCAGGGTTGGGCAACTCACTTCGTGCTAATTGTCAGCCGTTCGCCTGCCCAGCGACCTCTATGCCAAGCTCGCCGTTGGGGTTCGACCTTATTGCACCTACCCATATTACCGGCCAACCCGCAGTTGGATGCTGTGGGCTGGCTCCCATCGGCGGGCGACAGTTTGGTAGAGCGATCGCGTCCGTCAACTAGTGACAGCCGCAACGGCGCGATCGCTAGTTGGACTGAGGACGGTCATCCGCACGCCGGTGGCTGGTGCTAGCGTTACCCCGCGCCGACTGGGCAGCACAGGTTCCGGTTCGGCTAGCTCGAAGTTGACGTGTAGCATCAGCATGGCCAGGACGAGTTTCATTTCCGTCAGCGCGAGGGCGTAGCCAATGCAGCGTCGGCTGCCGCCTCCAAAGGGCAAAAACTCACCCGGACCGTACTGTCGGTCTAGGAAGCGCTCGGGGCAGAACCGTTCGGGGTCGGGATACAGGTCGGGATTGCGGTGCGCCAGGTAAATGCACGGCACGAGGATGCTGCCATTGGGGTACTCGCGATCGCCGATAGTAGCGGCTTGGGTGAGGATGCGCGGCACGGCAATCGGCACGACTGGATAGATGCGCAGTGCCTCGTTGCAGACGGCGCTTAGGTAAGGCGCGCGGGCGATCGCGCTAGGGTCGGGGTCGGGACCGAGAGCCTTTAGTTCGTCAAGGAGCTGGGTGCGCACCGACGGGTCGCGATGCACCCAGTAGCAAGCCCACGCCAGAGCTGTTGCCGTTGTTTCGTGACCGGCGACCAACAACGTCAGCAATTCGTCGACAATTTCCACATCGTCAAGGGGCATGCCCTCCTCATCGCGCGCCTGGAGCAACATCGTCAAGATGTCGTCCCCAGAAAAGTCCCCATGCTGGCGGCGCGCGTCGATTTCCACTTGCAACATGCTGCGGGTGCGCTCGCGTCGCCGCACGAATTGACCCCACGGACTCCACGCACCGAGATCTTGGCGCAAGAAGCGCAAGAAAACAATGGCAGCTCCCGCTGGCGAACGGTTGATGTCCAACCATTGCAGCAGTTCGGTTTCGGCGCGTTCGTCGCTCAACCCGAAAACGGCGCGAATGATAACGCGCAGGGTAATCGTCTGCATCAGCTGGCGTGCGATAACCCGATCGCCAGCGTTGAGTTGGCTGTAGACGTCGCGGGCGATCTGGCAGATAAGGTTGCCATAGGCGCGCATACGCTCGCCATGGAAAGGCGGCATCAATAGCTTGCGCGCGCGTTTGTGGGGAGCGCCGTCGAGCAGCAAGATGGAGTTATCGCCAAAGAAATCGCTCAGGAAGGCGTTAATCCTACCCGAGAGGCTGCGATCGGGACCGAGGGCGAAGATCTCCTGGATGGCACTCGGATCGGAACACATTACAAACGGCACATTGCCCCCAGCAGCAATCTTGGTGCTGAAGCAGTGCCCGAACCGAGCTGCGGCGCGATCGAGGTAGCCAAAGGGATCGGCAATCCACTGCAATTGTTGCACCGGGCGCGGCGTGCGCGGTCCGGGTGGGAGAACGGTAGGCATCATGGGTTGGTAACGGGAGAATAGTTTTTCGCCTTAATCTACCTTACTGAGGACAGGTGCCCCTGCTTTCGCGCCGGACTATCCCCCACCCTTACTGCCAAGCAATCTGCTCGACCGCCGGCCGCAGAACAACTGTTGGTCCGGGCGTGCCGCCCGTGGTTCGTCCCGGCCTCAGTTCGCAACGCCGAGAATAAGCAATTACCAGTAGTAATTGCCGGACCGATCGCAAAATATGGGAAGCAGACGGACGCAACCGTCAGTCGGCTGACCCCATTCCACCTCCTGTCCTAAGACACAATGAGTTTTGCCGAGACGTTAAACCGCGCGATCGCCCGGAACAACAGCCTGCTCGCGATCGGACTCGATCCCAACCCTGAGCTGCTGCCGCCGGGCACCGACTGGCTGGCACACCTGCAGGCGATCGTCGAACAAACTTACGATCGCGCTTGTGCGTACAAGCTTTCGTTGGGACTCTATCTAGCGCAAGGTGCGGCGGGCATGGACTTGTTAACGCAGGTGCTGGCGGCGATTCCCGACGACATGCCGACGATCCTCGATGCCAAACACGGCGATCTCAATGCCAGCTCGTATGTTGCCGAAACTGCCTTCGCAACGTGGGGCATTGATGCCATCACGGTAACGCCTTACGCCGGCCAAGACGCGATCGCGCCGTTTCTGCTGTACTCGAACCACGCCGTGTTCGTGCTCTGCCACACCTCCAATCCCACGGCGGCTGAAATTCAGGACTATCCGGCAACGCGATCGCCTGACATCGAGCCGCTGTATTTAGAAGTCGTACGGGCGGCTCGGGGTTGGGGCACGCACGAACAGGTAGCGCTGGAGGTGGGGACGACCGACCCGGCGGTGCTCGCGGCCGTGCGATCGCTCGCTCCCGAGCGCTGGATTTTGGTGCGGAGCTTGTGGTCGCTGGCGGATGTATCGCCGTTGCTTAAAGCCGGTCTCGATCGCTATGGCAGCGGGTTGCTCGTTCCCGCGCCAGTAGATGTGCTGGCAGGTCCGGACGTCGGACGTGAGGTGGCGGCCCTCAACGAGACGATCGCGCAATCGCGTGCCGAGGCAACCCGCGCCGAGCTGCGCTGCGAGCTTTGGCAACCGGACGTGTGTTTGCTGGTCTCGCGACCGCACCAGCAGCTGATCTTGCAGTTGTTCGACCTGGATTGCTTTTTGTTCGGCAACTTCGTGCAAGCCTCGGGAGAGCGGTTTGCCTACTACATAGACCTACGCAAAGCCATCTCCAATCCAGAAGTGTTCCAGCTGATGCTTCACGCCTATGCCGAACTGCTGCGACCGCTGGAGTTCGATCGCATTGCGGGCATTCCCTACGGCGCACTGCCGACGGCAACCGGTTTGTCGCTGTACCTGCAGCAACCGATGATCTATCCGCGCAAAGAGGTGAAAGCCCACGGTACCCGTCGCGCGATCGAAGGGCATTTTTTGCCGGGGGAAACAGCCGTCGTCGTGGACGACATCCTGATTAGCGGCAAAAGTGCGATCGAGGGCGCGCAGAAACTAGAAGCGGCGGGGTTGAAGGTTCGCGACATCGTCGTGTTCGTGGACCACGGTCGCGGCGTCGGCGCTCGCCTCGAAAATTGTGGCTACAAGGCTCATGCTGTCTTGACTCTGGAGGCGATCGCGGAAACCTTGCTCGCTGCCGGCCGCATCAATGCCGACCAACACTGCGCCCTGACGAGCGAAATAGCCTAGGCAGTCGAACGGCCATTCCGCGCAATTGCCAGTGCGGTGGCTAACACTTGCGCCTACGAACTCCCGCGGTCGAGACCGCGCGCGAGCAGGCGAAGTTGCTGATGCAGGAAGTCCGCATTTGGTACCACGCCGCCGTAGCGCCAGCTCGAATAAGCCGTGCAGATATCCGCGATCGCCTCAGCAAGTGCCGCTTCAAGCTGCGGAGACACCCCGCGCGCGTACTCCCGCGGCGTTTGTGCCGGATGCTTGGCATATCCTCGCATTGCTAGCAGCTGCAACATGCGCCGATACAGCCGCTCGGCTGGATGCAGCCGTGACAGATAGCGGCGGAAACGCCATGCCTGCACTTGCTGCCCAACAAACCAGCTCAGCCAGCCGAGCGCGAGCGCGCCCGTCAGTCCGACAAATGCACCGCCCCACCCGCGCGTCATCAGCCGCCACACCGCCGACACCGCCCAGGCCAGACCCGAGGCGATCGCACTCCAAACGTCGGCAACAATCGCTGTCAGCGGCGGCGGCAGCCAGCCGGCCACCCAATGCCAGAATTGACGCAGTACGCCAAAGGTTTGTACTTCATCTGCCGACGGCGGAATAATCTCGTGTCCCGGAATCGCGTCGAATGCTAGCCAGCCGTGACCGGGAAAATACACCTCGGTTATGGCGTAAGCATCGGTGTTGCGCACGACGTAGAGACCCGTGAACGGATTGAACTGTCCCGGTCCAAACCCCGTCGCCAGTCGCGCCGGGATCCCCAGCGATCGCAACATTACCGTCAGCGTCGTGGCAAAGTGATCGGGGTAGCCGCCACCGTACGCAAACAAGAAGGCATCGACGACATCGTCTCCCTCGCTCAGAAACGGGAGATCCGGCAGGAGTTCGTAATTCTGCTTGAGTGCTTGTGCCAGGTACAGCGCTTGTTCGTAGGGTGCGACGAGTGGTTGCTCCGACTGGGCCAGCAGTTCTTCCGCCCGCGCACGCACGCGCGCCTTAATGGCAGGTGGCACCTCCATATAGCGATCGTTGAAGTGGCGCGGATAGTCGGTGCTGGCTTGCCGCAATGCCGTGCGATCGCGGATGGGCACCTGCGAAATGACCGTGTAGGTTAACCCGTCGGGCAACGGGAGCGGCGAGCGCAAGCCGTGGTTGGGATCGAGGGCAATCTCGCGGGTCGGGAAAAACACCGACTCGGGCAGCGACTGTGCCGGAATGACATTGGGCAAATCGGCGGTGACTGCGTAGGTTTGCACCACCCGTCGGGTCTGCGCCTCCGTCGGCCGGGGGAGGGTCAGCCGGAAACGATACGTCCATGGCGGGCGCTCTAGGTCTGAGGTTAGCTCTTCGGTTTTGGAAATCTCCCAACCCTGACCGGTATAGCGATCGAATGCCAGCACCCGCGCCCACCCGCGGGCTTGCGAGCGCACGCGCATCACCACACGCGGTTCGAGGCGTCCGCGTAGGTTTTGGTTGATGCGATCGGCAAATCCGTAGTAGTAGGTCGGATTAAGCGGGCCTGCGCCGGAGGCGCGATTGAGATATTCGTTTGCGCCGAGTCCACTTCCCAGGTCGCCGGGGTTGACGTAACCGGGATTGGTGGTGACGCGTGCCTCGGAGTCGAAGCCGCGATCGCTGACATCCGACGGCGCGCCCACGGACAGGGGCTGCAGCTGGTAGCCCGGAAACCGCGGCATCACCGCGAAAATTCCCAGCCCCAGCCCCAACACCATCAGCAACAACACGCCCAACTGCTGCGGTGCTAGGGGCGATTGCATCCGGGCTGCCGGGGATTCTGGCTTGCGACCGGCAAACCAGCGCGTCTCCAGCCCCAACCGCGATCGATAATCGAGGACAAGGACCGGCAGCGCGGCGACCAAAAAGGTAAGGAGCGCGGGTGCAAAAACCAGCGTTTCCGACAACGTACCCGCTACTCCAAGCAAAATCAGTCCGATGACCATCGAATAGCCTAGGTCTTTGCGGCGCGGCAGATCGAAGTTGTGCAGAATCTGCAGGTGGATGAGCAGCTCCGCCAGCACCAAGCGCGTGTCATTAAGGCTGGCAAGCAAACGTCCAAAAAACGTCACCGTCGCCACCAGCATCCCGATCGAGATCGCGAACTTCGTGGAGACGTTGCGATCGCGCCGGCGCAGCCAGCTCCAGTACGCCCCCACGCAGCTGGCCGGCACCGCCCACAGAGCCGTGGACGTTCCCGCCGCCAGGTCGGTCGCACCGATGCCAATGGCCACGAGTACTTGGACCATCACGCGCAGCGGGATGGATTCCTCGGGGATGGGAGGCGGGAGAGTCGCCAAACGGCGGCGCAGCGAGGTAAAACCGGTCGGGCGCTGAGAGCCTCGAGCAGCAGTCATGGCAAGATGGCAAGCAATGTCGTTGCGAGTCGTTGCAAGCGCCGGCGAGCGGGCAAGCAATTCTTATAATGGCGGTAGTTTCGCAAAACAGCCCGTACGTAAAGCCGGCATGGATATTGACGCGCAAATTCAGGTTCTCGTCGCCGATGCCCCGCAAGATGGCAGTCATATGCCTCGCGCGATCGCCGAGGCAATCGGTCCGATTCTGGCGCGCTATGCCCGCCTGCTGGCTAGCGAACACTATTACATTCTGCAGACCCTCGATCGCGGCGACTGGTTGTTGACAACCGTCCGCAGCCGCACTCAACCTGGAGTTGAGAAGCGCCTCGTTTATGCCTTTGCCAAGCGCGAGGATGCCATATGCTCGCAGCCGAACGCAGATATGAAGGTTGTGGCGCTGTCGGTGCCTGTGGTCGAGGTAATTTGGCGGCTAACAGCAATGCAATCCGTCGACAGCATTATTTTCTTCGACAAGCCGGGCAACTTTCAGTCCGGCACCGAGGTGCAACGCGATCGCCTGCAAACCGACATCCGCTCGGAGCTGGAGCGCTGGCAGGCGTCGCAGGTTCCATCAAACTTAGCCTGAACCACCTGGCGAGTTCTTTTTCCAGCGCGATCGCTGGCGCGAGTGCTTCCTTCCGACCGTTGTTATGTAACTTCGAGCGATCCGATGTCCAACTCGTCCGTTCGCCGCTTGGACCCACGCGATAGTTATCCTTGTCCCATTTGCCACCGCGGTGAAACGCAAGCAATGCCCTTGATGGAAGATGCCTTCGCTTGCAGTTTCTGCCAGCACATCTTCACGGCAGATCTCGATCGGCAGATTCTCAAACTAGCCGACAGCCAAGTTCCGCTCAGCTGGTACTGGCACGGGCGCGGCTGGCGTGGCGTCCGGCACGGCGGATCGGAGATGAGCTGGAGCTACGCGATCGCGGCGCTAGTCTTCGTGGGGTTGCCGCCGACGATCGTCGGGACAGCAGCCTATTTGTTCCCGTCGGACCCGAGCAGCGCGCTGGCGTGGCTGCCAGTTGTCTGGACGATCCTGACGCTAGTACTGCACGCAGCCTGCATGGTCTGGCTGATGATGGAGTACTACCAATTTCCGATTGTGGCGCACCTACGCGCGGTATTGCGGCAGTCGCCCGGTCGGCGTTCGTGGCAGTTGTAGGTTGCCCTAGCTAGCGCTGGACGCCCCGTTTAATCCGTTTTTTTGGAAGGGGGCTCGTGAGCGATCGACTTAAAGATGGGTGGCGATCGCGGGGTAACCATTCGCCGAGAGGATTGGCGGCCGTTCGCCAAAGCGATAGGATGATTTGAGTATTTCCAGCTTTAATATCGCCTCCGCACGCCGCTGATGCTGTCTACCCTGTTTGCCGACTTTCGCATTATCTTCGAACGCGACCCGGCCGCGCGCAATTGGCTAGAAGTCTTGTTGTGCTACCCCGGTTTGCAAGCGCTGATCTTTCACCGCTGCGCCCACTGGCTATCCACGTTGGGTCTACCGTTAATCCCCCGCTTAATTTCGCAGCTCTCGCGATCGCTGACCGGGATCGAGATTCACCCCGGCGCGCAAATCGGCAGGGGCGTGTTTATCGATCACGGGATGGGCGTCGTTATCGGCGAGACAGCGATCGTCGGCGATTATTGTTTGATTTATCAGGGCGTGACCCTTGGTGGCACCGGAAAAGAAATAGGCAAGCGCCACCCGACGCTCGGCGAGTGCGTAGTGGTGGGTGCGGGCGCGAAGGTGCTTGGCAATATTCAAATCGGCGACAACGTGCGGATCGGTGCGGGGTCGGTAGTGTTACGCGGCGTACCCTCGGATTGCACGGTGGTAGGCGTTCCGGGCCGGGTGGTGCACCGCTCGGGCGTGCAGGTGAACCCGCTAGAGCACGGCAGCTTACCGGATTCTGAGGCGTCGGCTATTCGAGTGCTGTTAGATCGCATCGAATCTCTCGAGCAGCAGGTAAAGGAACTGCGCAGCCTTCAATCGCCGAAGGAAGAATTGGTCGGCAATTGCGTGACTACCGAGCGCAATGAGCCACAGCAGCCAGCTTGCCGTTTGCGAGACCGCGAGATCCAGGAGTTTCTTGACGGTTCGGGTATCTGACCGGAGTCAGCCGCCTGCTTGGTTCGTCGCGTGAGGTAGGATTTCGATGCGGCAAGCTGCCGCAGAGCGAACTGGAGTAACAACACAGCTGCCAAGTTGTGCGCGATTGCCTCAACTCATCCCCGATGCTCGCCATGACCGAGACGAATCCCCCCAGTCCGACCTTACTGCACCATCCGGACACGCTTTGGGAGACTGTCCGGCAGCGACAGGTGAGTGCGAAGGCTAGCGGAGCGTTGCAGTCGCTGCCGACGACGACCGCGATTGTCGAGCAGGACGGGATCGAATTTGTTGTGCGGGTTTTGGCGGCGATCGCGCGCAAAGAACGAGCAACGCAGGTGCAGCGTCAGTCCCGAGCGGATAGCAAGCCCTTCGATCCGTTTTTGCCTTACGAACGCGACCTATTCGTAATGGATATTTCGGCAACGCACGTGTGTTTGCTCAACAAGTTCAACGTCGTTGACGGACACCTGCTGATCGTGACGCGAGCCTACGAGGAGCAAGCTAGCTGGCTGAGCGATCGCGACTGGGAAGCAACTCGGGCGTGCCTGGCGGAAGCCCCGGGACTGGCGTTCTATAATTCCGGTCCGGTGGCGGGGGCAAGTCAGCAACACAAGCATTTGCAAGTCGTACCGCTGCCGCTCGGTCCGGGTGGCGCCGATTTGCCAATTGCCGGGGCAATCGCGGCGGCTGTGCCAGCTGGTAGCTCCGAGGCGATCGCGCGCAGTCCTTTGCTGCCGTTTGCCCACTCGCTTGCGTTTCTGCCAGCAGGTGCAACAGTAGCGACGATGCAGGCACGATATCGTCAGGCGATCGCGGCGATCGATGGAGAACGGGAAGCGGCAATGCCGCCGCCGCACAATTTGCTGTTGACGCGGGACTGGTTAATGGTGGTCCCCCGCACGCATGCAGAGTACCAGGGCATTCCGGTCAACGCCTTGGGGTTTGCCGGAACGCTATTCGCGCGCAATCGCGCGCAATTCGAGTTGCTCCGCACCCTCGGTCCGCGGTCGGTCCTGCAGGCGGTCTCTCGCCCACTGCAAGCGGTCGATTGAGGGGCAAGCGATCGCCAGGATCTGCAGCAACCTTGCTTCACCTAACCTTTAGCCAAGAGCGGCAACCGCGCTTAGATTGTGCTGTCGATCGCGATCGGTCGAGTTGGGTTGTCTGCTCGTACCACCCGCCCGATCGCCCGAGCACTGTCGTAACCAGCTGCTTGAAGGGCATCCAGACAGTCCGAAACGCGATCGCCCGGCACCGCTCCAAGCAGACCGCCGGCAGTCTGCGGGTCGAACAGCAGCTGAAATTGGGGCAGTTGGCGCACGGCATCGGTACAGCGCGCGAAGCGCGCGACTTCAGCATTTTGGGGGTGCAGCGAACTCGTTGCTCCCGACCGCACGGCCGCGATCGCGCCGGGCAAAAACGACACGCAATCGAGATCGATCTCGGCTCCCACTGCAGCATTAGTTGCAGACCCGCGCAGCATCTCGTGTAGGTGACCGAGTAAGCCGAAGCCGGTTACGTCTGTTAATGCCGCAGCACCGTGGGCGCGGAAGCAGTCCGCCGCTACCCGGTTCGACATCAGCATTGAGGCGATCGCCTCATCGATCCAGCGCCCGCGCGTGAGTCGCTGCAAGTGGGCGGCAAACAGCGCGCCCGTCCCGATCGCTTTGGTCGATATCAACACCTGACCGGCTTGCAAGCCGCCCTTCCGCAACACTGCATCCTCGGGCACGAGACCGTTACACGCCAGTCCAAATGCTAGCTCGCTGCCTTCCGTGGAGTGACCGCCCACGAGCGCGGCGTTGCAATCGCTCAACACCTCTAATGAACCTGCCAGCAGTTGGTAGAGCACTTCTTCGGTCTTGGCCGGCGTCCCATGGGGAACGGTCGCGATCGCCAACGCGCTTTGCGGCGCTGCTCCCATGGCGAACAAGTCGCTGAGGCAGTGGTTGGCCGCAATCTGCCCGAAGACAAACGGGTCGCTGACAAGGCTGCGAAAGTAATCGACCGTATGGGCGATCGCGTAACCGGTGGGGATGCGGGCGATCGCGGCGTCGTCTGGAGCTTCCAAGCCAATCGCAATGTCCGGGCGATCGACCGCTTCCAGGCGTTGCAAGACCCGCCCTAGCGTTCTGCTGCCGACCTTCGAACCGCAACCCGCACAGTACATGTGCCGCAAGTCCGCGTTCGCCGGCACGGACGCCAACCCCGGAGCAGACGATGCGGTCATCGCGGGCAGGTGCTCGAATTGCTCCATGAAACGGCGGTCGATACGATCCTTCCAAACCCACAACCAGCGAGCGTGCCAGCCCAACCCCGCCCACGACGCGATCGCGCTGCGGTCGCCGGTACCGATCAAGCTCAAGTAACGCCGCTGCGGAACGAACGGACGGGCCGGGCGGACTTGCAAACAGCGCCGCAGGTTCTCAAATAACGGTCGTCCTTGCCGCACGGCAAACACGCCGGCTTTCGGCCGCGGCCGATCGCGCATGGTGGCAATGTCGCCAGCTGCAAAGACGCGGGGGTGGGACACCGATTGCAGCGTGTCGCCCACGAGAACGAAGCCGCGGGCGTCCGTTGCCAATCCCGACGCTGCTACCCATGCTGGCGCCGAGGCCTGCGTTACCCAGAACGCGCGATCGCAGTCCGCCGTCAACCCCGACGCGCATACAACTTTGTCCGGGAAGATTTCCCGAACGTCTTCATTCAGGTGGATGTGTGCGCCGCGTGCGGTCAGGATGCGCTGCAAGCGATCGCCCACCCAACGACTGTGCTCTTTCAAAAGCACCTTGCCGCGATGGAACAAATGGAGTTCCAGGCGATCTTGGGACTGGCCGGCGGATTGCAACACCTCGTGCAGGCGGTGTTGGACATTTAGGGCTAGTTCCACGCCGCCCGCACCGCCCCCGACAATCGCAAGGCGCCAAAGACTATCAGGTTGTGCGGCAACCTCGGCAAGTAGTTGCTCCCACGCCCCCAGAAACTGCGGCACGGGTTTGATGGGAATGGCATGCTCGGCGGCACCGGGGACGGCGGCAGCAACAGGCGTACTGCCAATATCGACCGACAGCCAATCGAACGCAACGGGCGGGCGGCGATCGCAGAGGATGCGTTGCGCCTCCAGATCGAGACCGATCGCGCGCGTCCGATAAAACTGCGCGCCAGCAAACTCGGCCAAGCGGCGCAGGTCGATGTGGGCCTCGTCGTAGCCGTAAAACCCAGCTACGTAACCCGGCAACATGCCCGAGTACGGCGTGTGAGTGACGTCACTAATTAACGTCAATCGAACGCCCGGCAGCGGTTGCATCCCAAACATCCGCAGCGCGATCGCGTGGCTGTGGCCGCCGCCGATCAACACGAGATCGCTGGCAACCGGCGTACTGCTATCCTGCATGACACCGCCTGGGACCCCGTCCTCCGAGCCCCACGGAAAATAACGTCAGGTAAAAGCGTAGCGAACGCCGTCCGCCCGCGCTGCACCCACCGGACCGCAAAACCCGCCAGGTGTTAAGATTGATTAAGAAAAACTAAGAAGCTTATACTTTTCAGGAATGTCGTTCGGTATTAGCCAAGAGCCCTTATTGCGCCCTAAACAATCAGAATTAGATATTCAAGACCTACGCGGCTTGCTGCAGGTTCGACTGCAACTTGGAACCGTGCAGCTGCACTCCGCATTCTATACGCGCGTCGACCAAGCGCTGCTGCTCTGGAGTTCGATCGCGATCGCGATTTTCGCTACCGCTCAGTTCTCCCCCCTTAGTTGGGTGTTTCAAGCCTACCTTTGGACGGCTTTGACGATAACAGGCACGATAATCGTGGCAACCCTAACTCGTTTCTGGGCGCGAGTCGAGCAGCTGTCTTGGGTCGTTCGCATGTGGGGGCTGCTGACGATCTCGGGCGTCGTCCTGACCGATCTCGGCATCTTCCTAGGGTGGGGGATTGTTTTGATGAATCTTTGCCCTCTGTGGTTTGGTATTGTCGCCCTGGGCTATTTCTTCACGGGTATCGGCCTGCGATCGCGAACGTTTCTGGGCATCGGCAGCATTCATTTGCTTGCCATCTCCCTGCTGCCGCTCGTTCTGGGCTGGCAGTTCCTCTTTACCGGCCTTGTCATTGGGGGCAGCCTGGTGTTGCTATCGGAATTGCAATGGGACATGCGTCCTCCGGTCGAGTCTCCCACTCTCAGCGCATCCGAACGGCAGTTCAACCGCCAGCAGCATCACCGTCGCCAAGCATCTGTTTAAGATGACAAGACATTAAGCGGATTGAATCGAAACTTGTACTTTTTTGTCGTTCTCTCATCTTTAGCCGGCGCTTCTTGTTTGACAGGGGTAGGGTAAAGATATGAAGGTACGCGCGCCCAAGGCAGAAAGAGATACAAGGTAGAAAGAGATACAAGCTCGCCCTATCGGGACTTTTGCTGTTTGACTCGATCGAGTTCCTCCGAAGGAGAACGGCGCCAGGAGGAAGGGAGAAGAATATTTTGCATGTGGGATGCGTGCCACCAAGCCCATTGCTGGAAGTTGGAACGTTTCAACGTTTAGTAGGGCAAATGGTTGAGCTGCTGAAGTTCGGGGTTTTTGCCGTTTCCCCCGATTTGTGACTTCGAAGGGAGTGCGAAACCACTCAATAGAACAGTCTGACGGAGTCAATTCACTGACGGGTTCCGCTTGCTCGGCAAGTCGGCAAAGCTTAACCCAACATTAGATGGTAGGGGGAACTCCTCTGCCATCTTTTGTAGATTCAGCGCGATAAAATCTGTTTTAGCTGCCATAATGAAATCGTTTTGATGCAGTCCACCGATCGCGTGAGTCCACCAAGTTACGGTCACTTTCCCCCATTCGGTTAGCAACACCGGATGATGCCCGGCTTCCTCGGCGATCGCACCAACGAAAAGGGTAAAAGATAGCGCATTCGTGAAATTCCGAAACCGATAGATCCTCTGTAGATGTAGTTCCCCATCGTCTTCAACTACTTGCCATTCAGGGATTTGCGGGGTCAAGCTTGCAATCTCCACCGAGCTCAAGCGCGGGGAATTTCCGGAACAGGGAATGCATGTTTGTTGTGTCAAATCTTTCATTATGCTGCTTGAATAGAGAAGTAGTTGTGATAGTTTAGCGCAACTCTTGAGATGTCGTCTCAGGCGCAATTTCGAGTGGAGTTCCGAGGATGTCTTGCCCAAAACTCGGTTCTCTGGGTGCAGTTCTAGCAGTCAGTTGCCGCAACCTGGGACAGCCCGGCTAGAAGTATTTTCCCCTTTCTGACTTACACAAGCGCTTCAAGCCACGCAAGTTCTTGGTGAGATTTCAGGGGTTTCAGGAGATGTGTCCGTCAGCTAGGTATTTGCCTCTGACTGGGTAGCTGTCGACACACCCACTGGATCCATCCTCAGCGAGTTGGGAGCGGTCACGCGTTTTGGCTTCGACATAATTAGCTCGCGAGTGGAATTATCATAGTGAGAATAGTGGGAGGAGCGTCAGCCAATGCAATGACCGCTTACTATCTTTGACGCGGCATTACTGCAGGGATTCACCGAGGCGTTCGCCGACTTCAGGTTCCTGACTGAAAATGGAATTCCCCTCACGGCTTGCGGTCGGGCGATCGCCGAGTTTTTTGCTGCAGGCGGGCGGGATTGCATGTAACGCTGCCGATCGCAGGAGGTTCCCCGTGCGCGATTTTTTGTTGGGCGCGATCGCCCTGACGCTGGCAAGCTGTGCGGTTCTGTCACAGCGTCCGAGCGACTCGCGATACGAAATTCCGGACGAGCAAACGGTTGAGGAAAACGAAAGCGGCGTCCTTGCCGATATTGAAGACAAGATCGAGCAAGATCTGGATGCGTCGCAGGAGCAGATCCAGCAAGCTACCGACGAACTCGGTGCTGCAACGGATTAACCCGGTCGGGCGATCGCCTGCCCGTAGCGATGCGGCGGGGTCGTCTATGCTGGGAAGCAATCCCTAGCGCGGAGGGCTGGTAGGTGGGAGCAAACTGGCGAATCGGAACGCTTTTTGGCATTCCGCTCTATGTCAATGCATCGTGGTTTCTCATTCTGGCGTTCGTTACCTTTGCGAATGCGGCAAATGCAAACGCGAAAGGGTGGGTGACCGAGAGCAATCCTTTGCTCGGTTGGGCAATCGGGTTCGCGATTGCCTTGTTGTTATTTGGGTCGGTGCTTCTTCACGAGCTAGGACACAGCCTCGTGGCTAAGGCTCAAGGCATTCCCGTGCAGTCGATTACTCTGTTTCTGTTCGGCGGTATTGCTACGATCGATCGCGAATCCGAGACTCCTGGCAAAGCCTTTCAGGTGGCGATCGCGGGTCCGGTAGTGAGTTTGAGCTTGGGCGGCATGTTCTTCGCGCTGGCACTGGCGTCAAACGCAACCGCGTTGCAGCCATTCGTCCTCGACCTGGCGCGGATCAATTTGGTACTGGGGCTATTTAATTTAATTCCGGGCATGCCGCTCGATGGCGGTCAGGTGCTCAAAGCCGCGCTCTGGAAGCTGACAGGCGATCGCCTGCGGGCAGCACGCTGGGCGGCTGCCTCGGGACAAACGTTGGGGCTGCTGGCAATCGCGTTGGGATTGTTCGCATCCCTGGTCGGCGGGTCATTCGCAACGCTGTGGATTGCTGCTATCGGCTGGTTCGTGTTCCAGAATGCCGGCCGCTACCAGCGCGTGACGGCATTGCAGGAAATCTTGCTTCAGATTGCTGCGGCCGACACCATGACCCGCAAGCTGCGCGTTCTCGACGCCACGCAAACCCTACGCGAGTTTGCCGATACGGTTATTCTGGACGACAAATTGCAGTCCCGGCCGCTGTATGCAGCCTCTGACGGTCGCTACCGCGGCGCGATTGTCGTCTCCGATCTACAGGCGATCGCGCGCGCGGACTGGGAGCACCTGACCTTAGCCGACATCGCACGGCCGTTAGAAAGCGTGCCGTCCATTGCCGAAAAGGCAACACTCGCGGATGTCGTCTTGGCGCTCGACGCAACGACCGATCCGCACATCACGGTGCTTTCGCCGGCCGGCACGCTGGCGGGCACGATCGATCGCGGCGACGTCGTGCGGGCGATCGCGGATGCGGGGGGGTGGTCGGCAAGCCCGGAAGACATCGCACGGATCCAGGCGGAGCGTGCTTTTCCGCCAACGCTAAAACTGGTTGCCCTGGCGCGCGCAACTTGTGACATCGCCGCTCGGTCCGAGTAACGGGCCTTCCCAATGGGAAGCTCCGACCACCGGGCCGCGAATCTGGCAACCTAGGCATATAGCAGCCGCCAATTCAGTTAGGGCAGCTCGCTGCGTCCAGCAATTGCCTCTTGGACGGTGTTTGTCTCAACCCCAATGAGGATTGCTATACGCACCGGACAGCGAGCAGCAATTGGGCGCAAAGCATTTCGGGCATGTCTGTTGCGATCGCGTGCCTACCCCTTATTGAGCGTTGCTATATTTTGCGAATTGATTAACTTCGGCTCAAGAGTCGCTGCCTTCCTCTGCTTTCTCCTCTTGGCGGCGAACGAGAGCCAGTGCGGGGGGAAATCAGCCGAAACGACCGCTGACGTAATCCTGAGTAGATTGCTCTTGTGGGTTTTCGAAGATCTCTCGCGTGCGATTGAACTCCACTAAGTAGCCGCGCTTCCCACCGGTCTCGGTAGCCCGCGCATTAAAGAACGCGGTCATGTCCGCCACGCGCGTTGCTTGCTGCATGTTGTGCGTGACGATGATGATGCTGTAATCCTGCTTGAGTTCGTGAATCAGCTCCTCTACCTTCAGCGTCGAGATCGGGTCGAGTGCCGAGCAAGGCTCGTCCATCAACACCACGTCTGGTTTCACCGCGATCGTCCGGGCGATGCACAAGCGCTGCTGCTGACCCCCTGACAGCGATAGACCGTTCTCCTGCAGCTTATCTTTGACTTCATCCCACAGCGCCGCGCGTCGCAGCGAGTCTTCGACGAGATCGTCCATACTCCCCTCGTGACCGACGATGCGCGGACCGTAGGCGATGTTGTCGTAAATCGACTTCGGGAATGGATTTGGACGCTGGAAGACCATCCCAATGCGGCGGCGTACCTGAACGGCATCAACGCTTGAATCGTAAAGGTCGATGTCGTGGTAGTAAATCTTGCCGTCAATGTGGAAGCCATCGATCAAGTCGTTGAGGCGGTTAAAGCAGCGCAGCAACGTACTTTTGCCGCAGCCCGAGGGTCCGATAAAAGCCGTTACCTGTTTCTGGGGGACCTCTAATACCACTTGCTCGACTGCCAGGAATTTCCCATAGTAAATGTCGAGCTTTTCAGTTCTGAAAACAGGCTTCTCGGCGTTACCGTTCGAGGTCATAGTCTTGGTCTCTCATTAAGATCGACGTTTGCGTCAGGATGGCTTGAGATCGAGCGTTTCATGCTTGCTGGCGAGCCAGAGCGGATGGCTATCTAGCGACCCCGCGTTGCCAACCGCGATAATATGCTCGTCAATAGCACCAACAATACCAAAATCAGCGACGCCGCCCATGCCAACTCTTGCTGGTCTTTGAACGGAACGATCGCGAAGTTATACACCAGCACCGCCAACGACGGCGTCGGCTCCATCACGCCTTGAACCCAGAAGAAGCTGAACAATGCCGTGAAAATTAGCGGGGCCGTCTCGCCGGCTGCCCGCGCGATCGCCAGGGTCACGCCGGTCAAGATTGCCGAAGTCGCTGCCGGTATCACCACCTTTAGTACCGTGGCATAGTCCGATGCACCTAAGCCTACTGACGCCCAGCGCACCTCTTGGGATACCAATTGAAGTGCCTCATCGGTTGTGCGCACGATCGTCGGCAACATCAGCACGGATAGGGCCACGCCCCCCGCGATCGCCGAGAAGGTACCCGTTACGATCACGACCAAACCATAGGCAAAAATGCCGGCAATAATCGACGGCACGCCGCTGAGCACGTTCGTGCCAAAGCGAATCCAGCGTGCGGTGCGCGGATTGCTGAACTCCGAGAGGTACACTGCTGCCAATATGCCTACGGGTACGCTAATCCCCGAGGCGATCGCCAGTAGGACAATCGTCCCGACGATCGCGTTGGCGATCCCGCCCCCTTGCAAACCAGCTGCCGGTGGCAATTGGGTGAACAAGTCGAGGTTGAGGCGTGCGCCACCCTTAATCAATACGTAGATCAAAACTGCAAAGAGCGGCAGCAACACAATTGCCATAAACAGCCCCGATAGGACCGTCATTGCCATGCCAAACAAGGAAGACTTGTCGGTTTTGCGTTGGAGGCTGGCCAGTGTAAGCGGAGCTGATGTTGCTTCGAGATTGGGGGATGCCACGGTCTGCTCGACCTCCTAAAGACAAACGGCAGCCGCCGCGAACGGCAATACCTACCGAGAAGAGCGACTTAAAACTTTTTCACCTGACGGACGATAGACTCGGCCAGGACATTGACAACAAACGTGAGCGCGAACAGGACTAAGCCAGCATACATGAGTGCTGCTACCTGCAATCCCGATGCTTCTGCAAATTGGTTCGCGATCAGCGAGGCGATCGTATTAGCCGGTGCAAACAGGGATGCACTAAGCCGGTTGGAGTTACCAACGAGCATCGTTACAGCCATCGTTTCGCCCATGGCGCGTCCCAATGCCAGCATGATGCCGCCCACGATTCCGGAAAACGCGGCTGGAAGCAAGACTCGGAAGATCGTGCCCCAGCGGGTTGCACCCAGGCCCAAAGAAGCTTGCCGCAACTCTGGCGGTAGCTGCGCCAGCGAGTCGCGCGAAATCGCAATGATTATCGGGAGGACCATGATCGACAACACGATCGAGGCGGGAAACATCCCCGGTCCGGCCGGTGGCGTACTGAACAGGGGAAACCATCCGAAGGAATCGTGCAAAAACTGTTGGAACGGCCGTAAGAGTGGAATCAGTACGAAGATCCCCCACAGGCCGTACACGACACTCGGAATCGCTGCGAGCAATTCGACGAGGAACACCAGTGGCGTCCGCACGGCCTTGGGCATGAAGTCTTCGCTCAAGAAAATTGCCGAGCCGATGCCCAGAGGAATCGCAAAAAATAGCGCGATCGCGCTGTTGATGAGCGTTCCGGCAATCATCGGCAGCGCGCCGTAGTCGTCTTGAACGGGGTTCCAAGCACTTCTGAAGATAAAACCAAGCCCGAAAGCACCGATTGCCGGCAGGGCGCGTTGGATAATCAGCACGCCGATGGCAAGGATCACGAAGGCGATGCTATAGGCAAAAATGCGGGTAGTCCACAAGAAGCCGCGGTCGAGGTTGAGCTCGATGGCAGCGCGGCGCGGCAACTGGAACGTATTTTTGGGCGCGGGGGGGGCGTTCATGGTAAATACGCGAGCGTCAAGATCCAACAGGTCGTAGCAACCCCTAGCCAGCGTGGCTCGGGTCGCAGTTTGGGAGCCGCGCGCCGCGCGGCTCCCAACAAGCTTTACTTGACGACAATCTCGTAGTCCGGAGAAAGGACATCAGCCGCAGCAGCGACGCGCTCCCGCACGTTTTGCGGCAGCGGGATGTAGCCCAACTCCGGCGCAATGTCCTGGCCTTGATTCAACCCGAATTCGATCGTGGCTTCTATGGATTTTGCCGTGTCGGGATCCTCATAGGACCCGTAAACCAACATCCAGGTGTACGTCACGATTGGGTAAGAGTCAGCTCCTTCGGGATCGGTGATGAAGGCGCGCAGGTTGTCGGGAAGCTCCACAGCCGCTAGCGTCAGAGAGGCAGATTCGTCGCTAGGCAGGATGAAGTTACCTTCCTGGTTTTCGAGGGCTGCAAACGGCACCTCATTGAGCTTGGCGTAAGCATACTCGATGTAGCCGATCGCGCCCGGAGTCTGGGTGATTTGTGCGGTTACGCCTTCATTGCCTTTCGCACCGACGCCGGTCGGCCAGTCAACCGACTTGCCCTCGCCGATCTTCTCCGACCAATCGGAGCTGATCGCGCTCAAATGCTTGGTGAAGACGCCCGTGGTGCCGCTGCCATCGGAGCGATAAACGACCGTAATCTGCTGGTCGGGCAGCTCGACATCGGGGTTGTCGGCTGCGATCGCGGGATCGTTCCACTTCGTAATCTCGCCGAGCAGAATGCCGGTATAGTTGTCGCGCGAGAGATTCAAGCCGCTCTCGACGCCCGGAACATTGTATGCGAGCACGACGCTACCCGCAGTCATCGGCAGCAGAATCGTACCGCGCTCGATCGCCGCCATTTCTTCATCGGTCATGGCGACATCGCTCGCACCGAAGTCCACCGTTCCCTGAGTGAATTGTTCGACGCCTGCCCCACTCCCAACAGACTGGTAGTTAACTTGCAGTTCTGATTGAGCGTTACTGAATTCTTGGAACCAGCGCTGATAAAGCGGAGCCGGGAACGATGCACCTGCACCATTGAGGGCAATATTGCTGGAAAGAGCCAGCTCGGTAATGGCTCCGTCCGCCGAAGCACTCTCAGAGGTACTGCCAGAGTTGCCGTCCGATTCCGGATCGGAACCGCCGCAGGAAACCAGGCCGGCGGCAAGGAGCGCAGCGGCCCCAAAAACGAACTTGGAGTTGAGTTTCTGCATCGTCACAATCCTTTAGGTTTCAGTTGCTAGGGTTATGTTAATGCGCGTGTTCTTGCCCGAGCGCGGCCAATCGCGCTAGCAGCATACCTTCAAATAGTAAAGGCAAGGTTAAGTAATGCTGCCACACCTCGCTAACACGGTTGGCGGGATTCCGAAGACTCCAGTCAACAATTAGCATCGGTGCTTAATGCGAGCAAATACTTACGCGCGATTTTCCGTGACAGTAACACGACTTACCCAGCCCGGGCAATCGTTTAGAACGAGCGAGTGATATCGCGCTCGGGCAGGTGCCCGAGCGCGCTTGCTTGACGGCATTATTTCTGAAACGTTGTCAGTGCAGAAACTGCAACATTCAAATTAAACAACGAGCTTAGCTAGTCCTGCACAGTGAGGGTCGGCCCGGGTGCATGACCCGCCCCTAGCTATGCTCAAAACTCAGCACGAGTATCACAACTTTCGGACTAGCCGAGCATTCCGGTCGATCTAGCATGGGTGATGGTTGCTCTCGGCCGACAAGGACCGCAACCGCGGTCGCTGGATACGATGTCTTGGGTGGGAGCTCGTGGGTGCGTCGAGTCGCGAGGGCGGTTACCACTCTTGCTTGGTAAGGAACCGAGTTCGATGAGGGTTCGATCGGGGTTCGATGCGGTCCCTACAATGTTGTAGTGATTGTCAAAACGTTGCTCCGAGCGATCGCGCGTCGACCTGAATCGCCTCCATCATGAAGAACCTTTTATCAAATTTATTTTTCGCGGGTGCCAAATCTGCCGGTAGTACCAAAGCCGATCCTGCAGACGGTTATGTTTTGCGATCGCGGCGGCGCGGGATCGAAACCAAGTCTCCGGAAGGGATTGCTGCCATGCGTCGATCGGCGCGCATTGTGGCAATAGTTCTTAAGGAAATTGCCGAGCGCGTCGAGCCTGGAATGACGACAGCAGACCTCGATGACTATGCAGAGAAACGCATCCGTGCTCTGGGGGCAGTCCCCAGTTTCAAGGGCTACTACGGATTCCCCGCTTCGATTTGCATTTGCATTAATAATGAAGTCGTCCACGGCATCCCCAGCCGCAAGAAACGCATTTGCGCCGGCGATTTGCTTAAGGTCGACACGGGCGCGTATCAAAGCGGTTTCCACGGCGACTCCTGCATTACGATCGCTGTCGGCAAGGTGCGTCCGGAGGCACGTCGCTTGCTGGAAATCGCCGAGCGCGCCCTTTACGCAGGCATCGATCGAGTCAAACCGGGCAATCGCCTGCTCGATATCGCCGGCGCTATTGAAGACGTCGTCAGGGCAACCGGCTACAGCATTGTCGAGGACTTTACCGGTCACGGCGTCGGGCGCAACCTGCACGAGGAGCCCGCCGTGTTCCACCACCGCACCCATCGGTTACCCAACGTCAAGCTGCGGCCCGGCATGACCCTGGCGATCGAGCCGATCGTCAATGCCGGCTCTAAAGTCACGCGGACGCTGCAAGATCGCTGGACGGTAGTGACGGCAGACAACAGTCTGTCCGCGCAGTTCGAGCACACCGTCCTCGTCACCGAGAGCGGCTGCGACATTCTGACCGATCGCGCCGCCGTATGAGCCGGGTTGGAACCGTGTCGATCGCCGCACCCGATGCTCCGGATCCTCTCCTGCCCGAGCCGAACGAGCTGTGGCAGGAAACTTGCGACTGGCAGCCCGATGCCGCTCAAGCACAACTCCTGCAAGCACTTTATGCTCGGACGATCGCGGTCAACCGCCAGCTCAATCTCACGCGCATTATCTCGCCAGAGGACTTCTGGGAAAAGCACCTATGGGATTCGCTGCGGGCGATCGCGCCGTTGGGGTGGTTGAACGCGGGTGCTACCGCTCCCGCGATCGTCGATATCGGGACGGGTGGCGGGTTTCCCGGCCTGCCGATAGCGATCGCGGTTCCTCAGGCGACGGTTGCGCTGAACGACGCCACGCGCAAGAAGCTGGCGTTTCTGGACGGGCTCGTCGCGCAACTCGGGTTGGAGAACGTCCGGACGCTCGCCGGGCGCGCGGAGGCGATCGGACACCATCCCGGTCACCGGGCTCGTTACGACGCTGCCATGGTGCGGGCAGTCGGACCGCCATCGGTGTGTGCTGAATACGGGCTGCCGCTACTCAAAATCGGCGGCACGGCGGTGCTGTATCGCGGCCGCTGGAGCAACGCCGACACCGAGGCACTGCGCCCGGCGCTTGCGCAACTCGGCGGCGAGCTGGTCGAGATTGCTGCTTACAAAACGCCTCTGAGCCGTAGCAATCGCCATTGCCTTTACGTGCGCAAACGCGCCAAAACTCCTTCTGCCTTCCCCCGCGCGATCGGAATTCCCACCAAAACCCCACTGTGAGCTCGCGGAAGATGCAGCCTGCAGCCAAACCTACTTCTATACATTGCCGGCGAGAATGCTGTTGGAGATTAAGAACGGGGACATAGACGGTCGAGCTGCTGCTGCAGGCAGGTGCCAACCCCAATGCTGTCGATCCGGACTGTCGATCCGGTTGGCGATCCCCCACTCCTCTTAGCGGTCTTGCAAGGTCACGTGGGGGTAGTCGAAACCTTACTCGCTGCTAGTGCAGATGCCAATGCCAGCAATGAACGCGAAACTTCATTGGGCTCCGCGATCGCCCGAGGTCAGACCGAACTCGTCCGCATCCTTCTGGCAGCTGGGGCGAACCCCAATACGCACATGCCTAAAGGTATGACCGGGTTTATGCGTGCCTGCGATGGGAACGATGCAGCGGTTGTGCAACTCTTGTTGGAGCCGAAGCCGAACTGAATGCGCTCGCTCGCGCGGGTTGCGACGGCCTTGATGTGGGTGGCACATCGCAGGCACTTAGAGGCAATGGCGGCCCTGCTCCAAACCGGTCGCGTAGAGGTGGATCGCGCCAATCTTCGCGGTCACACTGCGCTCGTGCTGGCCGAGTTCAACCGCTATCCCCGCGCGGTGTCCTTACTTGGAAAAGCCGGTGCGAACCGCCCGCCCACTCCCGACCCGCTTACCGCCGAGCCTCTGACTGAGAGCGCCAAGTTGACTTAGTGCCGGCGTTCGAAATCATTGCCGATCGGGAGCGTCGTTTACAGGCTTGAGCATCAGCAGCGACTGCGTGCGGAACCCCAAACGCTCGTACAAGGACAGAGCCGGCTGGTTGTCGGCAAACACCTGCAGGCCGACTTGGCGATCGCCGCGCGCGCGCGCCCACGCTAGCACTTCTGCTAACAGCAGAGTACCAATCCCCCGACGTCGATGATCGGCTGCAACATACAACAAAAAAAGATGCGTGTAGCGATCGCCGCTGACTTGGTCTACGGCCGTTCCCGCCCACGCACAGGCCGCGGGCGCTGCCGCTGTGGTCACGACCCACCACAGGGGCGTCTGCGGGCTCCAGTAACGCTCGACAGTCTGCGCCAGGTGCGAGAAGTCTTGTAGGTCCGGGAACAGTTCCTCGTAGGTCTGCTGCATGAATTTCACCAGCAGCGCGCGATCGCGTCCGGAACCCGAGCGGAGGTGATAACCAAACGGCAGCGATGGCACTGAGCTCTATGACCGCGCGGTTAGTGCGGCCGCACCCCCGAGCCCGCTTGCCGTCCCGACCTCTGTTTCGACAGGAGCAGGAGCCAGCATGTCACCGGGGAGGAAGATGCGGGCACTGACAGCAACGAGGGCGATGACGAACACTAACACGACCAGCAGCGGCGCGATATAAGCGCGGAAGAATTGCATCATGACAGGGGCAATAAATAGGTAAGCGAACAAGCGATCGCTCAGCGACCGGCTGCGGCATCCGGCAAAGTGGTACTGGGGATTAGTGTAGCCGGGGATGTCGGAGACGACACCGCAATCGCCACAGGGGGAGATTCCCGCTTGGGGAGTTCGTCAGAACACTGGCAGGCGATGTCGATTTCGCTCGGTGGGCGAAGCATCTCCGCACGTCAGATAATGGATGCAAGCTACGGATCGGCCTGCAATTAATCTCGCGACTAGTCTCGCAACCAATCCGTTACTGTGCGTGCATCATGACCGACCGACCGACCGACTCACTACCCTCCGAGCTGCCCGAGATCGCCCAGCTCGGCGATCCGAGATTGCGTCGAGTGGCTTCTTCTGTCAGCGATCCGGGCGCGCCGGATGTGCAAGCGCTCGTTAGAACCTTGCTTGAGACGATGACGGCTGCTCATGGGGTCGGTATCGCTGCCCCGCAGATTTCCGTCCTGCAGCGGCTAGTTATCGTTGCCTCGCGCCCGACATTGCGGTACCCGCATGCTCCACAAATGGATCCAACACCGATGCTCAACCCACGCTTGCTGGCACGATCGCCTGACACCAAGCGCGGGTGGGAAGGATGCTTGAGCGTGCCGGGGATGCGCGGCATCGTCGCTCGCGCCGTTGCGATCGAGGTCGAGTACTGCGATTGCACTGGGACCTTGCAACGCCAGGAGCTAACCGGTTTCGTCGCGCGCATCTTCCAGCACGAACTCGATCACCTGGATGGCATCCTTTACGTCGATCGTCTCGCCAGCACCCGAGATCTTTACACCGAGAGGGAATACCTACGCCAACTCGAACGCGCGTGACGGTCGGCCGGGCAAACCAGTTACGGGGTTAAGGGTCGAGCAGCTCCGATACTGATGCGGCTAGGGGCGGCGTGTCGACGGCGAAGCACACTTGAAAGAGTGCTTCGTGGGTGCCGTTGCTAAAATCCTTTCAATCGCGTCGAGGATGTCGTTTAGGTAGTCCGATTCTGACGCGATCGCGATGCCATAAGATTGCACCTGAAACGGCTAGCCCACCTGCAGCGCTCTAGTTGGGTTTGGTCGAGCGCGCTAGCAATCGCACATTACAGCAGCGGCAAATCTTTTACCACTGCATCGATGCAGCCCGCACACAGGGACTGCAGAGCATGCAGCTCCGAGGAAAAGTTTTGTACTCGCACGTTCGGTTGTGCCACCAACACCCGTGCGGCAGTCGTTCCTGCGTCTACACCAACCGTTTGTCCGATCGACTCCTCAGCCGATCGAGGACCGCGTCGGGGATTGTCGTGGCGATCGCTAGTCCGGCTCGCATGCAAGGGCGCGAGTAGTCTACTCGGGAGGCACGCTCCGGCGAAATCGTGAACGCGCCACCGGCAGCATCAGCGTGATACAGGGTGCTAGCGTCGGTATCACGCTATCGAACGGATGCGGAGGATAGTCGATCTCGAAATCGGCAACTTCGGCGATCGCGTTGAGAAGCTCGATATCGATCGCTATCGTCAATGGACTATCACTGCACGTAATGCTAGTCCGGCTAAGGTCATCGGCGTAGTTCCGATAGAAGCTTGGAGGCGATCGCCGCGGCTATTCCCACAACCTGCTAGCGACCCATGTCAAATCAACTACCCTTGCACCCAATACTCTGCACCAGACGGAATGGAGAACCTTCGACAATAGACCGTCCGTTCGCGCCCGACTTCCCGCAAAGCTTGCGCATTCCTAAGGTAGGGATTGCAGTGCTTGACGCGTACAAGCTGACAACCGGGGTTCTTCTAGTAAACCAATGCGATCGAACGCCACGCGCCGCCAAACCGTATTGCCGTTAGCGCGCAATTGGTCGAGGTTTTCGAGAATGGACTCAACAATCGGCGTAATGTGGCTGCAGTTGGCCCCTTCGGTCGTGTAAATCGCAGACTGGACGGCGATCGTATCGACGGGTTCCGACTGCCAACTGTAGGTTGTTCTCGGTAATGTCCGCGGCTCGTACAAGTCGCTCAGAAACTCGTCGTTAGCAATGGCCTCGAGCGCGATCGGCACTAGCTTGATGCCTTGAGTGGAGTCGATTTCTTCTTGGAGGAGTCGAGCGGGGGCGCCAACAACGAAGAACATGGCGTCGATCTCGCCATCGAGTAAGGCGTCGATCGCTCGGCGGTTTTCTAGGACGATGAGTTCGGCCGGAGTCACGTTGGCTTGAAGTAACAACAGCGTCGATGTTATGAACGTGCCACTTCCTGATTCGCCCACGGCGACAAGCTTGCCGGTCAGGTCGGCGAAGGAATTAATCCCCTCGCGCGCCAGTAAGTGAACCTGTTCGTCGTAGAGCGGCAGTACGAGTCGTAAAGCATCGATATTTTCGTCGATAACCGGATCCTCGTTGCGGATGAGAGTCAGGTAAGCAGTGACATCGCGCTGGCTGAGCCCGAGGACAATACTGTTGTAGCGGTCGATCGCAACGATGTTATCGAGAGAACCGGTGGACGGAATCACGTCGAGGTCGAGATCGGTAGTGGTGAGATCGACCAACACCTCTAGGTCGCGGGCAATTTCGTAGTAGTTGCCGGCTTCACTGCCAGTAATGATGGTGACTTCAGCACGAGCCGGTCCCTGTGCTTTCACAACCGCCGGCACGATCGCCTGACTGGTCGCAATTGCCACCGCCATCCCGAGGGCACACAACAGCCACGTAACTAGCGATTTTCGTCTCATGCTCTCAACCTATAACAACGCACCATCAATTCCATGAAGTCGTTCCATAGTGATCGCTACCCGAATTTAGGATCGACGGATCCGTCAGATTGGGGGACGGATTCTTTAGTTCCGAGATTGGTATAAATTTTCGTTAAGTATATGCGCGATCGCCACCGTGATGGGGAAGCGGGCGACCTGCTCAACCGCATGGCTGACAAGTGGCTAACCGGCACAGGAGGCTGCCGGGACGCGATCTAAGTTCGCCTGAGACTCGAACTTGCCTCAAGCTAAGAGACTGACACGACTGGGTTTGGCGCGACGGGACAACCGCGTGGGTGAGGGTCACTGGTCGCTGTATTGTTGAGATTTCGGCAGGGTGGTATGGACGTTCGGCTCCAGAAACTCGATCGCTTCGCCCTGCACTTGGATATGAAACCCTGCACTTGAGCATTTGGACGTTGGAGAAACGCTGGATTTAGACAAGCAGAACGGGTAGTTAAACTAGGTTTTAGCGTGCAATAGCTCACTATGACAACCTATTTTCGCCGCCCAAAATTCACAATTCCTCCTCTGGAAAATGGCGATCGACTCTCACGTTTGGAGTTCGAGCGCCGCTATCAAGCGATGCCAGATGTCAAAAAGGCAGAATTGATTGAGGGAATTGTTTTCTTGGCGTCTCCCCTCCGCTTCGAGCCGCACGCTGAACCTCACGCAGACCTCATTGGATGGCTGTGGATGTATGAAGTTGCAACACCTGGAGTACGTTTGGGGAACAACCCAACAGTCCGATTGGATCGAGATAATGAACTGCAGCCCGATGCAGTTTTGCGGCTAGATGCACGCGCAGGCGGCCAGTCCCAGATTAGCGAAGACGGTTACATCGAGGGCGCGCCAGAGTTGGTTGCTGAAATTTCAGCCAGCACAGCCAGCATTGACTTGGGCGATAAGTTGCGCGTTTATCGACGGAGTGGCGTTAAAGAGTATTTGGTTTGGCAAGTTTTTGACGAACGAATTGACTGGTTTCTTCTTGATGGAGAAGACTACATCGAGCTCAATAGCGACGAAGAGGGAGTGATACGAAGTTGCACCTTCCCTGGACTTTGGCTATCTCAACAGTCTGCGATCGTCGGAGATATGTCGCAGGTTGTTTTGGTCCTAGAGAAAGGGCTGGCCTCTCCCGATCACCAAGCTTTAATTGCATCAATGGAACAACCTGGAGGGTAGTACGGTCGCGCTAAAGTGATGCCTAACTATATGCTAGAGTTGCTAGGATCCGAGCATGTAGTGACTGCAATTTAACCGGCACTAGTTAAAGATTCGACGCTTAATATAAAACCGCTGCGGCGATAGCGATCGCCCCACACCGATCGCCCCACACCGATCGCTCCCACTAAAATTTCGAGTTCGGTTTGTATCGGGACTTCCTATCCTCAAGCTCGGCAGTAGCACTAAAGAGATATTCATGTGGTGTAGTAATGAATGAAATTCCACAACCAGCCAATGCGTTCGGACAGAAACTTAGCACAAGCTAAACTCCGCCACACAAACCGTCAAAGCTGCTGGCGCAAGATACAGTTGAAGCTCGATATAGCTGGTCTTGCCTTGGCTAACTGACAAATTTCCAGGAACCTCTGTAAACTTGCCACGAGCTTACATGGTTTTAGGCACTTGTGTCAGTCGGGGTCTTACTTTTCTGGTTAGTGAAGACCTGATAGCATTTGGAGGGCAGCACGCCTCGATATCGGCTTCCCAGTCATCGCTATAGGAAACGGAAAAACTTTAGATTTGCCGAGAGAATTAACGCTCAGAGCACTTCAGCACGCTTGCGATCTCGCGAACCGAGGTGGGCGCAGAGATTTCTCGGTTTGGACATCGAGCACCAGCCAGACCCAAAGCTTATTGCCTATGCCGTAAACAAACAACCACATTTAGTCACCTTGCATTTTAGAGAGGTTCTTTAGGTACACTAAAGCCGTGCGCTGAATGTGCAGCTTTGACATTGACGTAATCCCTAAGCCATTGCTCGGAAGCCCTTACGGCTCGGATAATTCCAAACATGGAAACGCGCTCCATCATCAGTGATGCGGCGAGTGCGCGGGCAGCATCAAAGGTCTTGTAGCTTGGACTCTAGACAAACTGGTTGCCTCCCTGCCCATTGAGAAGGCGCGGTTTGCCCATGTGGATATGACCATTCTTAACCGCGGACCGAGCTTGGCAAGCGGGCACTGAGCCAAGGAGTGAACGGGATGACTTCCAGGACATCCAAGCAAACCTATCATTAAGACTTGGGCTTTAACAACTCCTCTACTGAGAAGATTCACACACTTCAGATTCACAAATTACTTCCCATCGGTCATCCAAAATTTGGAATTTGTAATATTTCTGCCAAAGCTGTAACACTGCCTGCCGCTATTTTTAATGATTCTCATTTTTTAATGATTCTCATTCAAGAGAAACTATTATCTTGGATCGACTTGCATACTTAATCATATGTATTATTTCACTTGTATTGTCAGTTAGGTAAATGGGTGTATACTGTTCACCAGTGCAAATAGAGCGCCAGTTGTATACAAGCTTCGATGGCAAATTTTAAGGAAGAAATCGCCGATTTACTATTCCAAGTCCGGAAAGACTGCAGTGAGAGCGCTCTAGAAAGTGAGTTTGTTAAGCCTCTGCTTCGTTTACTTGGATACTCAGAAAGTGACTGGAGCGAACAAGCATATGCAGGTAAGTGCAGGATTGACTTCCTCATTGCAACTCAACGTCCTGCGCTTACACAGCATTTTTTGATCGTCGAAGTCAAGGCACCCCGTAAGTCGACATCTAACGGACTTTGGCAACTTCACCGCTATCTTCGGATTACTGGCTCGGTTTTCGGACTGTTAACTAATGGCTTAAGCCTTAAGGTTCTCTACAATCATAATGGAGAGGTTTGCGAGCTCCTAACATTAGACAAAAATAGTTTGCATAAACAATCCGATATTTTTCGAGGATTGCTGTGCAAACATTCTTGTGAGCGAGTTGTGGAGCGATTCGAGCACAGCAACAGGAAAGTGCATGCGTTTGTATTGAGCAGACTGTTAGCCGTCCTAGGTGACAGCCAGCCATTACTTGCCTTAAAATACAAGCAAAACCCAAACAGAGAGGGAGGTTCGGGAATGATCGTCACTGTTTTCAACAACAAAGGTGGTGTAGGTAAAACTACTCTTACATTGAATTTGGGGGCAGCACTCAATCGCCTTGGTAAGCGAGTACTGCTCATTGACATAGACCCGCAAGCCAACCTCACTCAAGGTCTGGGTGTCGACCCTCTCTCTGACGTGGAAAAAGCTGGCAAGATGGATGTGGGCGATCTTCTTTTGAAAGCCAAAGTCAAGGTAGATGAGGTTGCAATCTTGAAGCGCTGGAAGGCTACCGAGCTCTCAATTGTTCCCAGCCATATACGACTTAGTTATAAGGAGCCCGACCTACTTGGCACTATTGATGTGGACAATGTCTTAGCCAAGAAGTTAAAGGAGTACAAAAACAACTACGATTTTGTCCTTATCGATCCCCCTCCTTCTTTTGGAAAGGTTAACAACATTTCACTGATGGCTTCTGACAGTGTCCTGATTCCTACACAACTTGCTCCTTACCCAATTCGCGCTTTGGAGTACGTGATGGATAGAGCTTTTGCTGTGGACGATGCCAGAGAAAAACCCCTGAATATACTGGGTATCGCCGTAAGTATGTTCAGCCGCGCCTCAAGCAAGGTCAATGATGAGATGCGCCAAGAGATTTATCGGATGCTTGGGAACGATCCACGCCGTAAAGAGGTAGGGCTTTTACCTGAATCAACCTGGATCCCTCAACTGAATGTTGTCTCAACAAACTCCCTGCATGGCAAGCCCTTAAGCGAGTTTGAGTTTGACGAAAGTTTGCCGACTAAGGACAGAGATGCTGCTTTGGATGCACTATCATGCTACAAAAACTTAGCCAAGCATTTATTAGTGGCATGCGAACCTGGCCGTTAAAGGAGGCCCAACACTATGGATAGAGCAGAACGGCAGCAGCGAATCATTGAGTATTTGAAAATCAGACCACTCAATCGCGGCCAGGTCGAAACAGAGCTGCTTAAGGTGCCGAATCGAGATGCTGTTACGATCCCCGAACCTCGCCGCATTGTTTTGAGGAAAAGCTTACAAGAGCAAGAAGTCAACTTGCTGCCGATTGTTATTCGTCGGATAGAGCCTGATGAAGAAGAGCGAGAGTATGAGGTTGTTTTCGGTGAGGACTGGGTGATTCTTGCAGAAGAACTAAATATAGAACGCATGTGGGCTTTAGTCTTCGATTTGACTGATGAGCAAGTCGAGGTTGCACGTGCTGAAATGGCTGAATTACATAGAGGAGAAGTTGTTGACGATGTTAGTATCCCTGCTGTCCCGGCACCTTCAGGGCTAACGCTTACCCAAGTCGATGCCCTTTTGCATCAGCGGCTGGAGCAACACGATAAAGCACTTCGAGATGAGATTGGAGAGCTTACACAAATTGTGAAATCTCTTGCCGGTAGCAGCTTCGCTGGCTCTACCAAGCCTTTATCTGGGTCGAGTGAGTCACTGACAGAAGCATTCGCAAGTCTTGCTCGGCAAGTTGAAGCTGGCCTGGCTGCAGGCAATCTCTCTGTCAACCTTTCAATTACTACGATTTCTAAAGTTGAACCTCCAGGAATCAAAGAATACAGAGAACTTTTTGATGTAATGACAGTAGCAAGTCTCAAATCGTATGCCAGTAAGCATGGGATCGGTCTTGCCGGTGCAAAAAAGAAGGCGGAAATACTTGAGAGAATGATTGAATGGTGTCAGCAAAGCATTGGCTCGCAATAGCGGTACACATTCTTGCTCGAGTTTGAGTTGACGGGACTGGAAGTTGACGACCCTTTCTTCACAACAAGGTTTTCGATTGGGCGACATCGATCGCTTTCCGTCCTGGCTTGCTCTCAAACAGGGCGTTAGGGGCGTTGGTGCGGCTTCTTTGTTTGGTGCGTCCCTAAACGTCGAATCCGTCTAAGCCCACTGGCCGGTCGCGGTAGACTGGCGGGGTCGTCACTCCCTACATTGCGATGAGCCTGGGTTCCGAGCCGCCAAAACTGCTCAAAGAGCGCCTGTTCTATCAAGGGCGCAAGTTTCGCTACGAAGTCAACACCTATTGCTTGCCCAATGGCGCAAGCGGTGACTGGGAGTGCATTCGGCATCCCGGTGGAGCGCTAGCAGTCCCCGTGACGCCTGACGGACAGCTCGTATTGGTGCGGCAATATCGCTTCACGGTCAAGGGACGATTGTTGGAATTCCCTGCAGGTACCGTCGAAGTCAACGAAGACCCTGCCGAGACAATCCGCCGCGAAATCGAAGAAGAAACCGGCTACCGCGCCCATCAATGGCGATCGCTCGGCAAATTCGTCCTCTGCCCAGGCTACTCTGACGAGTACATCTACGCCTTCCTAGCCCAGCAACTCGAAAAACTCGACCTGCCGCCCGCCCAAGACGAAGACGAAGATATCGAAGTCGTGCTGATGTCGCCCCAGGAGTTCGAAGCAATCGTCTGTACCGGCGAACAAAACGTCGACGCAAAATCTATCGCCAGCTACTTTATGGCGAAACCGCTCTTGGGGCTAAGCTGAGGCATCGTACTGGGGCATCGTGTGCATTCGCAACATCGCGATCGCATTGATTCTCCTCAACCTAACCCTCGACCTCATGTCCGACTCGATCCTCTTCTGGCACCGCCGCGATCTCCGTACCTGTGACAACGCCGGACTGACTGCTGCCCGCGAATTGAGTGCGAAAACCATCGGCGTGTTTTGCCTCGATCCGCAGATTCTAGAGCGCGACGACATCGCCCCCGCACGGGTCAAGTACATGCTCGGTTGCTTGCAAGAGCTGCAACAAAGCTACAAGTTTTCCGGCAGCCAACTGCTCGTACTGCACGCCCCCCCCGTACAGGCAATTCCCCAATTGGCCGACGCCTTGGGCGCGCGCGCGGTGGTGTGGAATTCGGACGTGGAACCGTATGCGAGGGATCGCGACGAATGCGTCCGAGTTGCCCTCAAAGAAAAAGGTATCGCCGTCCGCAATTGTTGGGATCAACTGCTCCACGCACCGGGTGAAATTCGCACCAAATCTGGCAACGATCCCTACACGGTCTACACGCCGTTTTGGAAAAGCTGGCGGCAACAAGCAAAAGCCTCTCCATTTGCCGACTTAGACCATGCCGAGGGCTTGAGCGATCGCGAGCAAGAGATTGCTAGAGACTGTGGCGCGATCGCGCTCCCAACTACTGAAGATCTAGGCTTTAACTGGGAAGGCGACCTGCCGATCGCGCCCGGAACTCGGGCAGCACACGATCGCCTCGAAGCGTTCCGGGCAACAGCTTTAGACGAGTACGACGAGCAACGCAACCTGCCGGCAGTTGACGGCACATCTCGTTTAAGTGCGGCCTTGAAATTTGGGGCGATCGGGATACGAACGGTTTGGGAAGTTGCCGCAGAAAGCCTGAGTCAAGCGCGCAGCGACGAGACGCGATCGAACATTAATGCGTGGCAACAAGAACTAGCCTGGCGCGAGTTCTATCAACACGCCCTGTACTTCTTTCCAAATCTTGCCGACGGACCCTATCGCGAACCGTTCAACCACTTTCCCTGGGACGACGATCGCGATCGCTTCCAAGCCTGGTGCGAAGGTAAAACCGGCTACCCGATAGTCGATGCCGCCATGCGGCAACTCAATGCTACGGGTTGGATGCACAACCGCTGCCGGATGATCGTCGCCAGCTTCTTGACTAAAGACCTCATTCTCGACTGGCGCTGGGGTGAGAAATACTTCATGCAACGCCTTGTTGATGGCGATCTGGCTGCTAACAATGGCGGCTGGCAATGGAGCGCCTCCAGCGGGATGGATCCGAAACCGCTGCGGATCTTCAATCCCTATACCCAGGCCCAGAAATTCGATGCTGACGGCGAGTATATTCGCACGTGGTTGCCGGAACTCAGCTCGCTCGACACCGGACAGTTGCTATCCGGAACGATCTCTCAATACGAACGCGATCGCTGCGGATACCCGATGCCTATCGTCGATCACAAGCAGCAACAAAACGAATTCAAGCAACGCTATAAAGCCATCAAGAACTAACCGGGCACGCGGGTGCGGGCTGTGATTGTAGCGATTCGGTTGTAGCGATCGAGTGAAGCGATCGCGGGGACTAATTCTCCAAAAATAACGAAAAATTTAGCGATAACGCTCGCGGCGCAGCATGTGGACTGGCGAGACATGGTGTGCCACCCGAGCGCATCAAACTTCCGCCCATTTGCGCATTAAGTTCGCAAACGCCTTGCTGAGAATATCGAAATCCCGGGTCTTGCCCGACTGCTTGAACAACGACTGCCGCACCGTGTCCAATTCGAACAGCACCTCGCGATCGTTCGCGTCCCGCACCAAACTTTGTACCCACGTCACCGCCACTAAGCGCACGCCCTCGGTTAATTCTTCAACCCGGTGCAAGTTGGTCGATGGATAGATCGCCATCGACCCTGCCGGTAGCTTGAACGCCTGTTGTCCGCGCGAGTCTTCGATAACCAATTCCCCACCTGCATACTCAGACGGTTCGTTCAGAAACAGCGTTACCGAAATATCCGTTCGCATCGGACCATTGGGTCCGCTCATGATCGTGTTGTCTACATGACTGCCGTAGGACATACCCGGGGCGTAGCGAGCGATCAGCGGCGGCCGCACTATCTTCGGCCGCGCGGCCATCTGAAACACGTTGTTGCGAGCGATCGCCCGCGACACCGAATCGATCGCACCTCGCGCTGATTCGGTGTCGCTTTTGAGCTGCGTGTTGTTTTTGACCAGCTTGGCATGCCAGCCTGCTGTCAACTTGCCATCGACAAAGGTTTCCTTGTCGAGCTGGCCGACGATTTGTTGCAGCTCCTCGCCGCTGAGAACATTCCCGATGCAGAGAATCATGGCTAACTATCCGCAAATGCTGGAAGCGGCCCGGATTGCCAAAAAATTGGCGCAGTAAACGGCCGCGCGATCGCTGACGACTAACGGGTAGGCTAGCATGCGCGATTTCGGATCGGCTGGCCTCCCACAGGCATTCGCAGAAGTATTCACCGTCCAATAGCTTAGTGCAAAGCAGTTTCAACCTCTTGTAGCCGCAAATAAGGAGAGCTCCCACTGGTGAATAATGTGGGCAATAGATTTCACTGCCAAGAGAGGCGAATGCGAACTGTTCAGATGAGAACTAATGTCAATCTCTATGCTACATTGTTGGACGGACTGAGCCGAAAGCTAGCAGCTATCCTGATTGCGAATTGATTCGGGGCGGGCGATCGCCCCGCGCAGCAGCGATCGCGGCATTTCAACAATTGGAGTTTTGACAAGCAGCCATGAGCAAACTGACGCGACGGGCATTTTTGGGGGGAAGTACGGCAGTCGCAGCGATCGCGGCTGGTCAGGTGAGTCGCGTTCGTCCGAGCCTGGCGCAAGCCAATGCCATCAATCTTTATTCCTCGCGCCATTACGATACCGACGCTCGTCTGTACGAGGATTTCACCCTCCAGACCGGCATTCGAGTCAACCTTTTAGAAGGAAAAGCCGACGAACTAATCGAACGTATCCGCAGTGAAGGTCGCAACAGCCCCGCCGATCTACTCTTCACCGTCGATGCCGCACGACTCTGGCGCGCCGAGCAAGCAGGGATCTTCGCGTCAGTCTCCTCGGAAATCCTAGATAAGAGCATCCCCAGCAATCTGCGCCATCCAGAAGGACTGTGGTTCAGCCTTACGAAGCGGGCCCGGGTAGTAGTACACAACACCAGTGTCGATCCGTCGCAACTATCGACTTACGAAGACTTAGCTGCACCGCAATGGCAGGGCAGGCTGGCCGTCCGCTCATCTGGCAATGTCTACAACCAGTCCCTGGTTGCCTCGCTAGTCGAGCACTTGGGCGAGAGCGCCACGGAAGACTGGTGCCGAGGCATTGTTGCGAACATGGCCTTTCCACCGCGCGGGGGCGACATGGATCAAATCAAAGCGGCGGCGTCCGGACGCGCTCAACTGGCATTGGCCAACACCTACTACCTGTCGCGGTTCGCACCGGGGCGGGCAGCCGCCAATGCGGACGTGTTCGATCGTGTTAAGGTTTTCTTCCCGAACCAGCAGGACCGAGGCACCCATGTCAATGTCAGCGGTGGTGGTGTGACTAAAACTGCCCCCAACCGCGAGGGCGCGATACGTTTTCTGGAGTACCTCGTCAGCCCATCTGCCCAAGCCATCTTCGCTCAAGGCAACAGCGAGTACCCAGTCGTGCCCAACGTGCCGCTCGACCCAGTCGTAGCCCGCTTTGGCGACTTCAAGGAAGATCCGGTCAACGTCGCCATCCTCGGTCGCAACAACCCATCTGCTGTGCAAATCATGAACCGCGCGGGATGGCGCTAAGCAGCCATCTCAGAGATGCGTGCTGCCTGTCGGGTGACTCGTTATGTTACCCGGATGAACTGCACTGCAAGCTGTGGCAGTCAATGCCGACCCGCTTAAATCGAACCAAAAACCTCGATTTAAGCAGCCGATCGCTGCGAACAACAGAACGGCGAAACATTCGGTTCGCCATTGCGGGTGATGCCGCCCAACATAAGAGCAAGTCATCACCGGGGTGCGATCTCAACTGGGGTCCGACAAGCACTGAATCGCTGCCGACCGCAAAGGAACGCAAACGCTCGTTTAGCTTTGAGGAGCTTGTTCGAGCATCTCAAAGCTGGAGCGGCAGCTGGCCTCTTGCACTATCACTCTAGGGAAGGCTTTAGAAGTCATCGAACTCCCCTTAATAAGGCTATTTGGGGTTTCTGTATGACACGCCAAATGAGGCTTCCAAGTATTTTGCTAGAGGTCTAGTGCATCGGGATTTCCGTTCAGGAGATCGTCCGTGCGTTCAATTCTGATGCCATTCTCGATAGCCAAAGTCGAACTTGCGGCAGTGAGAGCAATGCTTGGATCCACCTAACGCAGGGCAATCGCGTTGGAGTAACTAAGGCGCTTAGGGCAACTCGACGGACGTCGGCTTTGCAATATGCGGCAGACCCCAACCGAGTTTCTCCCGCAACACGCGGAAGAACTCCGGCGGCTGAAGGCGAATGAAATTAGCTGAATAGGGTGCTTTCTCCAAACAGACCCGATCTTCAGGCATGACGTAGCTGCCGCCGTTGCCATCGACCACCATAACCAACGGATGCGGGGTTGCCGGGTCGATCGTAACTGGAGACAACTCGGAAAATACTAGCGCCCGCGACGCTAACGAATGCGGACAAATTGGCGCAAGTTGCAATACCGGTACATCGGGTGTCAGAACCGGACCCCCCGCACTCAGCGAGTATGCCGTCGAGCCCGTCGGCGTCGAAACAATGACGCCATCGGCAGCAATGTCTACAGGGGCATGATTGCCTACCGCAACCTCGAAGTGGCACATACTCGTCATCGGCTCGCGATGCAACACCAGTTCGTTGAGCGACAGAGCTTCCCAACGCAGAATGTCTTGGCGGAAGAGACGAACGACAATCATCGTGCGTTCTTCAACGCGGTAGTCGCCTGCAAGTACTTGTTCGAGGGCGTGATGGAGCTGGCTAAGATAAATTTCGGTGAGGAAGCCCATGTGCCCGGTATTTACCGTGAGTAACGGAATGTTACAAGGCGCGATTTGGCGGAATGCAGCCAAAACAGTTCCGTCGCCGCCGAGGACGATTGCGAAGTCGATGCTGTCGTCGAAGCCGGGCGGCACGAGCCGATCGATGCGCGTCAAACACACCGGACTTTCGGGGCACGAGTAACCGAGGATCCCCCCAAAGCCAGTGGTAACAACCACCTTGCAACCGCGCGCAACGAGCTTGTCTTGCAGTTCTTTGGCAACCCGACAGGCAACGGGTTTGATGTCGTTGTAAATAATGCCGACTTTGGGCACGATCCGAGCCCTACGAGAGCGAGTGGTGGCAGGAAACCGTTTGATGATTTTAACCGGCTGCCGGACGACGTGCATCGATCGCGCCAATCCGGTACCGAGATCGCACGTGCAAGATTGTTAGCGATCGCTAGCACCTAAGCCGGAACTCACCGACGGCAGATCGTCAGTTGGAACGGGCTGGAACATCCTGCAATCCCTGTGAAACGAACTTATATGCCAACATTTGCGGGGATGAGGAGGCGATCTCGCCTCAAGGAATGTAGCGCTTCCAGAGTGCGCGTGCTACTCTAGGAAATCGCACGGACGTATAGCTCAGTTGGTTAGAGCACTACGTTGACATCGTAGGGGTCACTGGTTCGAGTCCAGTTACGTCCACTCTGCACTGTTGACTCAGTAGGTAAGCAGCTCGCTTTCAAGACTTTTGCCGGATCTTGGCGTGCTCGGATGCATGCTGTTGAAACGGTCTTCAACAAAAAAAGCACTACTCAAGAGCACCGATCGCCGAGGTCGGAACTGCTTGTGCAGTGCAAGTTTGGGTTTTGTCGATACGAAGTACCCGAATCGATCGCCTAGAAAAAGTTGTCCGGATTGAGACGACCGCGTTGCGGTTGAGTCGCCGGCGTTGGCTCTGCTGGTGTTACCACTGATGCCGGCGGTGCTCCTTGCGGAAGTCCGGACTGCAAGCGCGTGCCCGTGCCGCCATCTTCAGGTGAGAGAAACGGCGTGAGAGTAATCCCAGCTGATGGCTGGCGTTGCGGCCGGCCGAAAAGACTGCCGAAATCGCCGAACGACCCGCCGCCAGACCCAGCGAAGGTGTTAATGCCAACGGTTTGTCGTCCTTCATCGGCAGCAATCAGATTGTCGAAGACGCGATCGCGTGTGTTGAGTGGGTCCTGTCCGGGCGGGACGGTAAAAACAATCCGGCAGCCCGGAACGTCCTGGGTCGTGGCACACACCGTGTCGTAACCGTTCTCGACTCCAGCACGCAACTCCAACAATCCATCGGGACGGTAGCTTTCAAGCCGGTTGCTAATCTCTTCGCAACGACGCTGCGGCGACCAGCCGCCGCCAAGTTGACGAGGCGTTGCCCATGGATACGCACGGCCTTGTCCCGAGGGTTGGTACATCACCGAATACTGTCCGCGGTCGAACATACACACGAAGCGGCGATCGCCATTAGCTGCAGTGGTTGTCACATCCGGATCGTCTTCGGTCTCAACAACCACATCTTCTTCAATCTCGACCGGGGGCGTACGGTCGTCGCCAGTGACGACTTGAGCGACTTGGGTAAGGGCAGCAAAGGTGTCATCGAGGTCGCCGAGCGTCAAACCCGACGCGGCTTCAGTATGGGCGACAGTCCCGAGTGCCAGGCTAAAGGTAGCTGCAGTGACGATCTTGGCGTGAAGTGCGTGCATGGGGGAATCTCCTTCGTCGCGCTTGGTCATTCTACAAGTATCCTATCGGCTTCAAACCCTTGCCCGCACTAGAGTTGCCTTCCATTGCCATTGCACGAAACTTCAAAAGTGAGCCGCAACCCCATAGCAGTTGAGGAACTGGTTCGAACACTGCAGTCCTACAAAGGCGGATCGTCATGACTTCAGCTCTGGAGGTTGGCCAGACGCTCCCTCCCTTGGCTAACTCAACCGTTACTAAATCAACTGATTTCGCGCGCGTTTCTAGCTCGCTCCCGGTCGTCCCTGGTAAGTCGGCAGCGTGAAATGGAAACAGCTCCCGCCGCGATCGGGCGCGCTATCGACCCAAATCCGGCCGTAGTGAGCGCGGACGACCTGACGGCAGAGCGACAGCCCCAAGCCGTAGCCATCTTTAGCAACGTCGCGTTCCAAACGCACGTGCCCTTCAAAAATATGGTCCTGATTCTCGGAAGGAATCCCAGGTCCGCTGTCGCAGACGCTGACTTGGATCTTTTGGGTCGTGCGGTGCAGAGCCGACAGATACACCTCCCCACTCTCCGGCGTGTATTTAACAGCGTTGTCCAGTAAGTTGACCAAGACTTGGCGCGTCAACTCTTCATCCGCGTAAGCGGCGGGCAAATCCTGTGGAATATCTCGGTGCACGTTCAGAGATTTTGCCCGAAACGCACTGTCGAACTGTTGCAGTACGTCCTCACAGAGATGCTGCAAGTACACTCTCTGCGGCTGGATTTGCAGTCCCGCACTTTTGCCCTTAGCTGTTTCCAAGATGTCGGCGATCATGCGGTTCATGATGCGGAACTGATTCTGCGCCTGCTTGTAAATCTGCCGCTGTAGCAACTGCCGCGATCGCGAGGCATCGTTCGTGCCGTTGCTGTCGGTGTCGCTCCCGTTTTTCTCGGCGAGCTCGAGAGTTTCGAAGGCGATCGCGGCAGCAGTTAACGGATTGCGCAAGTCGTGGGCGAGCATTGCCAAGATTTGATCTTTAAAGCGCAATTGCTCGACGAGCTCTTCATTTTCGCGCTGTAGACGGAAAATCTCGTCCGACAGGCGAATCCACTCCGCAGAGCGCTTGACCGAACCGAGCAACGCGCCGCGCTCGGTCTCGGGATCGTCCTCGTCGCGATGGTCCCATGCTGCCTGCAGCCAAGTATCCCAGCAGCTTTCGAGCTGGGACAGTAAGTTCAACCCGGCTAAGGTTTGGCGGGGTGGCGGCCAAATGCGAACTAGCGATGGCGTTGCAACGATCCGGTAGTGCTCGGCCAGATGCGGTTGTTTCTCGACGCCAATGACCTGCAGCCCGAAGGCATTATCCTGCTGCAATCTGAGGAGATAATTCTGGATCCGACGCATGGGCTCCTGGGTACGGGAGCGCTCGTCAACGAACAGCAGGAGCTGAAGCGGCACGGGCAACGAGGAAGTCTGGTGGGCGGTGACTCGGTTATCGTCTGGGATCTGCACGGCAAACGACTCGAAATCTGGTACAACCGCCGGTGCAGCAGTCGCCCTGGCACTTGAATTTCACAAAGTCTTGATAGGCTTTTCTTATTTTAAAGGCTACAATCGCCTCTCCACCGCTTCTTGGCGGCCAAAGCTACCAGAATCTACGTGCAATTCGCAAACAACAGTATCACACGCTACAAGTTGGTGGAGGAAACCATCTGTTATGGTGTAAGTAACAATTTTGCAACAATTCTTGCCATTAGTCCTTCTGCTTTTTTGGAACGCGCTCTCGATCCTTCGCACGGACATTCAGTCATGAGTGCAACGAGTACGATCCAGTCCCGTTTCTTATCTACAGGTTCTTTAGGCGATCCGCTGGCTGCGGATGCCCTGCGGCGAGCCTGGGCGACGGTTGACGCCGACAGTTGCCCCCGGCAGTACAACTTTCACCTGCATACGGTTTGCTCTGATGGCAAATTGGAGCCCGAAGTTCTCATCGAGCAGGCAATTGAGCTGGGTTTGGCAGGGTTGGCAATTACCGATCACCACCGGGTTTCCGGTTTCGGGCGGGCATGGCAGCGGCTCCAGCAGATTGCGCGCGCCTGCCCCCAGCGATCGCTACCGCATTTGTGGTCGGGCGTGGAAATCAACGGCTGGTTGGATGGAACGGAAGTCCACCTGCTCGGATATGCGTTCGATCCCGACTGCCGGTTACTATCGCGCTACCTCCAGGGCAGTGCGGTGCCCGTAGTGCAGGCCGTAGAAGTCATCAACGCGCTGCACGAAGCCGGTGGAATGGTCGTGCTAGCGCATCCAGCACGTTACGGTCGGTCGGTGACCGAGTTGATTCCAGCGGCCGCGAGACTGGGGGTCGACGGCGTAGAGACTTACTACGCCTACAAGAATCCTATCCCTTGGCAACCGAGCCCGATGCAGACTCGAGTCGTTCGCGAGTTGAGTGCGACCTACGGCCTGTTCGATACGTGCGGCACGGACACGCACGGTCCGAGCCTGCTGAGCCGACTTTAGCGACGAGATGCGATCGCCCTAAGGGAACAACCCAGCCGGTCGTGATATCCTCCACACTGTGTGAGTGTGAGGATTTGTGACAGATGGTAGTATCCCCGCTGCAAAATGGCCGGTCATCTCATGTAAAGCTCGACGAGCGGGACGCGCACGCTTTCAGCAATATGGCAACCACGACGTGGGGCACGGTTGCCTTACCCGATGGTTCGCTGTTCGGAACGGACGGCATTCGCGGGAGTGCGGGCGAGTTACTGAGCGCACCGCTCGCGCTGGCAATCGGTTTTTGGGCGGGGCAGACCTTCCGGGCAGCGGCAGGCACGGCAGGAGCGGTCGTAGTCGGACAGGATTCGCGCAATTCCAGCGATATGCTGGCAATGTCGCTGGCAGCGGGACTGACGTCAGCGGGGCTAGAAGTCTGGAACGTCGGGCTTTGTCCGACCCCCTGCGTGGCCCATCTCAGCGCGCATACGGAGGCGATAGCGGGCATCGCCATCTCGGCAAGTCATAACCCGCCAGGAGATAACGGGATCAAGTTTTTTGGTCGGGACGGCATGAAGCTGTCCTCGGCGCTAGCTGCGGAGATCGAGAACGGCATTCGGCATGGGGTCGCCCCAGCGGCCGGCGCGTGGGGGAAGTTTCAGTCGCGACCGGAACTGGTGCGGGAATACGTGACAGCGCTGCAGGCAGGATTGCCGTGCAATATCGACCTAAGCGGACAGACGGTCGTGCTGGACCTGGCATGGGGTGCAGCGGTGGCGATCGGTGCATCGCTTTTTGAGGCATTGGGAGCGGAGGTCGTCTGCTTACACGATCGCGCGGACGGCGATCGCATTAACGTGGGGTGCGGCTCGACTGATTTGCAAGTCCTCCAGGCGGCGGTGCAGGGACACCGAGCGCAGTTCGGGTTTGCTTTCGACGGAGATGCCGATCGCGTGCTGGCCGTGGACGAGCGCGGGCGCGCGGTCGATGGCGATTGCATGTTGTATTTGTGGGGCAAGGCGCTTAAGGCACGGGGTTTGTTGCCGGACAATCTGCTGATCGCGACGGTAATGGCAAACTTGGGCTTCGAACGAGCCTGGACGGACATCGGCGGCACGATGACTCGGACGCCAGTAGGCGATCGTTACGTGCAGGCGCAGATGTGGGAGATGGGAGCGATGCTGGGCGGCGAGCAGTCCGGACACCTCATCTGCCGGCATTACAGTCACACGGGCGACGGGTTGTTGGCGGCACTACATCTAGCGTGTCTGGTCCAGGACACCGGGGCGACGCTGGGGGAATTGCGCGATGCAAGCTTCCAGCCCTATCCCCAGGTCCTGAAGAATGTTCGGGTGGAGGATGTCCAACGCCGACGCAATTGGCAGCAGTGTACGGCGCTGACAGAAGCGATCGCGCATGCTGAAGCTGAGATGGGGGTGGGCGGGCGCGTCCTTGTGCGGGCTTCTGGAACGGAGCCGGTGTTGCGAGTGATGGTTGAAGCCCACACGGATCGTCTAGCCCGAAAGTGGAGCGATCGCTTGGTGCAGATTGCCCGCGATCGCTTGGTAGTTTAAGCTCGCCGACGGTCAGGTGGAACTTAACGGGCTTGCCCAAAAAACGGAAAGCGTCAGGCTTTTCCAGCCTAGCCTGCTAATAAAACCGCGCTCGGAGATCCAAGCTCTGCAGCCAACGCCAACGAATCGAGCTTTTGATATCTCGCAACAGAGGAACTGGGCCTACACCGACCTGCAAATCTGTCGATTTTATACGAAATCTAGGAACTGCTGCGACAGATGGCGGATCGGGATCGGTTACTCCTTGGGATTGTTTACCTCATCTGTCGTAGACCTTATACAAATTGGTATTACCAACCGAAAGCTCCAAGCGACGCGGGAAAGGTTAGGAGCCTCATGGGATTCGAAGCTCAGTAAATTAGCTCAGATCTCGAACCCACATGCTCGGAGTCGCACACCTGGAGAATCGTCATCAAATAACTGCAACCCAGGTCTGACCCCTAAGCGATCGCGATCGCACCTCGGAGGATGGTTGATGACCCTCTGGAATTAACCAGCTGGCTGACTGACACATCTCTGAAAACCTCGTTCAGTTATGTCATAGCAGTGAAGGGAGCGAATGCAGGAAACTCAGATTCGAATGTCATGTTTAGCCCGAGCCATCTTGGACGCAAAACAGGGCTCGGGGTCAACTGCTGACAGGGGCAGGGGTACGTAGAGAGCTGGCACGCGAATGCGAAGGTTTTCCAAGCAGCGGTGCCAGCGACGCTGGTAGCCTGGGGTCTACTGGGCGCGACTGCGAACGTGGGCTTCCCAGGCTTTGAGATTCAACGATTCGCTGCCAATGAGACCCAGAACCATCCAAGCTAAGGTAATGAGGTGATGCAGATCTTGGTAGCGACAGTACTGTTGCTATCAGGCGAACAGTTGGCGGCAAAAAAGTAGGGGAGGGGGCATGCTCTCTCAGTGGTATGCAACCCACTTTACTAAGCCGCAAATGATGGCATGACAAGGTTTTCAGGCGTTCTGTCCGTCAGCCAGGTTAGGCACTCCTAAGGCTTTCGCTTGAGGCCAAAGTCCCGCTTCTTGATTTTGGCCATGCGACCATCGGGATGGTGGAAGACCAATCCCTCGATGTCACGCGATCGCAGCCATTCAAGGAGCCCCTCGAAAGTTCTGGGCACATCCTCGTACCGCTTGGCATCGGCATGAGAGAGTAACTGGTGCTCTTCAAGATCTTCAGGGTTGCCCTGGACCTTCGGACCGACAAGCTCGTATGTGCCATCGGGGAGCGACTCATCGAAGGCCGCCATGTGCCACTTATTCTCGGGATCGCAGGGTTCGATCTCGATCCAGCCAACACGCTTGCCCGTTACCTCATCGCGATCGGCCTCGATGAAGCCATGCGGTATCGGCTTGCCTTTGCCGACCTCGCGACGCTTGAAGTACTTCCCGGCTTCAACTTTGACGCAGGTACCATCGTACTTTCGAGTTGCAATCCCCTCGCCAGCGAATACCCACGCGCAGTCAGGGTGAGCCTCATCGAGGATCTCGCGCATGTTGTCCGGATTTCTTCGAAACACTGTTGGGATCTTTTTCATAACCGTCCTTTCTGAGCATAATTATCCCGAATCGACACCCACCCTAACACTCCTAACTGTTGTGAAGAGTCACTGTTGTGAAGAGTCAGTTTAATGTGTTTAAGTAGGGCGGAATAAAGTAAGTTTTTAGGTATACTATACGCCATCGAATCCCTTTATATCCCTAACTTCGAACGATAAAGCGCTTGTGCAATTGACGCGATGAAGAGTTCCGGCGTCAAGGCGACCGTCGGGTTGAGTATCCCCTGCAGCTCCTTATTTTCGCCGCACTTTAAAACTCTTGCATAATCTCCCTCGGAGAGACTTGAGGAGTTATCGAAAATTCATTAATGAGGCAATTTGGGTTTTCAGTGTGACACGCCAAACGAGGTATCCAAGTATTTTGCAAGGGGTCAGTCCTCGCAGTGCTAAATCTAACGATTTGACGTATTTCACCGTCACTAGCTTCTCTAGGTCAGCAAGCAATCGACTCAGGTGCTAGGAGATTTTCGTTCCTGACAGAACCATCTCCTGAAACTCCTGGAATCTTGCCACAGGCTTGCGGGGTTTGAGGCACTTGTGTCAGCCAATCAGCTTTCGTCCTATGCTAACTCTCGTTGAAGTCTCGTTGGACGAGTTGCTCGCCTTCAGTGGTGATCCATAGTTTGTAGGCATTCGTCACGTCCTCATCGCCTTTGGTGATATAGACGGAGTTTCTCACTCCGGTATACCGAAGACCGAGATACCCGCTATCCTGCAAAGGGAGCACATATTCCGCAGGATATATCTTGTACACCTCCATATCTTGGCCGTCTGATGCTCTCTGAACACCTTCAATAAAGAAGCATGTTATCCCTCTCTTATTAGGTTTCAGATGAACGGCGAAACTCTTCTCAGGACTAGTAATGTCCTCTTCGTAGAGGAGCTTCAACAACTGTTTTTGTTGCCATTCAAGAGCCATAGGTTCAACCCCAACAAAGTGTAACTAGTGCTGAGACGTACGCAGCAAGGAGACATGAGCAAGTACGGCGTTGATACATGGCAAACTCGGCGGTTTTCCTCCCTATGAGGCTTAGTTTCCTGCGGCGTTCGTCTGGATTCTTTTGCTGAGAGACCCCGCTGTCCAGCTCCGCCCGAATCTCCTCATGGTGGGGACCGGCCTCAACCGGTTCTTGCAACCACCTGGTGCACTACTAGACGCTTGCTACATCCATCGAAGTATATCCATCGTACATTTACCCACTTTGGGTATAGCAGTTGCGCCAAGTGAGGAGCGTCGGGGCTAGCATGAACTGTCTTCAATCAATTCCGACACTGCTAGGTGAAGCTCTGGTCTTGATACACCTACTTCGCGCGGTCAGTCGGGATATTCATCTTAGCAAGCGCCACCCGCGCGCCACTTAGGTAGATTCCGGGTTCTGAAACGTTGGGCACGAAGACCGCAGTGGCGCAAGACATCTAACACCGAACACTTCGAATGTGAGCCAAGCCAGGCTCGGAAGGGCGAGAAGATCCAATTCCGACCGTGTCAGCTTTAACGACCCGATAGGTTTGCATAGACTCGCTTGCTGAAAGCATAGCCTATCGCCCCCCCAACAAGCCAGGCTCTGATGCAACTCCTCAATTGACAAAATAACTGAGGAGAACGGGCGGAGCATAACGCGAAGTGAAATGGGTGGCTAGGGTTGGCGTTGTTTAAATTTAAATGTGTCGACGATCGGCACTCCGGTTCATGCCGTTGTTAGCCGCTCTACTCATCAGTTGCCGTCGGGTGTGCCCCACGGGAATGCAGATGCGACCAGTCGATCGACAACTTTCGCAAGTTTGACTCCAGGACGAAACTTAAATCGACTCTTAAGTTGCAACTCATACTCGGCGATCGAATCTGTTGGATCGGCTCCACAGTAGAATACGATCTCCGAAATTCCAGCTAGCGATGCAGCAATAATTTGAATGGAAATCATCAGCTGCCGATTGCCGCCGTATGCCCCGCAACCCCAATTACTTGTGTGCAGAACGATTGGATTGGTGAATGAACCTGTATACCCCAAGATGAATGCTCTAAATCCCGAGAAGGCCGTACTTAGTGCTTTCTCGATTTCCGATCGCGTGTAGATGCGATTGCCCGTGGAAATCGGTGCCTCGATAGCAAGAATGTTTGACAACTGAGGTGAGTCGATCGGGTTGATGCTGTCGCGAATCAAGCGATCGCCGGATCGGGCAAACCGTGCTCCGTAGATTTGTCTGGTGTCAATGCTAATGGTTCGCGGTACGGAGCGAATGATAATCGGCGTTGGAGCGCCATCTTCAACGGTGCTCGGGCGGAGTCGATCCGCACGCGCTAGCATCAATTCTCGAACGGAGGCTAGAAGTGGGTGCTCCGCAACCTGGATTTCATCCTGGGCAAACATGAAATGTCCGTAACCACTGAACAGGTCGTGGTAGGCAAAGTTCATGTGACAGTGGTGCGCGTCCCCGACGGAGTAACGAAAGTAGCCTTTGCTTGCCTTTACTGCGGTTAGCGGCGAATACGGCTGAAAAGCCTCGGGGATCGGGATCTCATTGAAGCGTTCTACCGTTACTTCCGCATTAGGGTGGTTGGCCAAAGCTATATCGAAAACCAGCCGCTTTTTCGCGTTTTCAATCTTCGGTGGGTGGGTGCGGAGAAGTTCTGCAGCGGAAACCCTGTCAAAGGCAATCCGGTGTCTCGATAGTTCGCGGTCAATACGCTTCCGGTCGTCGGTTAGTGAAACTGACGAGGAGGACGCGCCAAAGAGGTTTAGTAGAGAACGCAGCAATGTAACTTCCTTGTTGCCTAACGACTGCATTGAGCTGTGAAGGTTGACTGAGGTCAGCTCAAATACCTAGTTGGATCGTTCCTTCTTGAAAAGACTGCTAATCATATCCACCAAAGATCTCCTTCTTTTTTCCTTCCACTCCAGGTCTTCAATCCATGAATCGTCACCACGGAAGAACCTGAGAAAATACTGTTCGGCTTCATCTCGTGAAAAGTCTGCCTGGCAAATCTGAAACAAGCCGGCTTGGTTTCCGAGAGTAAGTGAGAAATCTTTTAAATAATTACCGGATATAGAGCAAAGTGTTGTTCCGTCGTCTCGAATTAGCGCGTAGAAGTTGCCAGCAACATCTTCCCATTCATCATGAAAAGAGCGTTGGATGTCCTTCTCCGTCGGATTGTCTACATAACCGATTGTGTTCGACTGGAGTCTCATTATTCAGCGATCGAATTTCATAGATCGAACGATTAGGTTCACGTGCCGCCATTCGTTGTACTACCGGAGAAAGGTCTTTGGCGATCGGGAACAACACCTTGTTATTTTGCCTTATTCCCAGTACGACTCCCAATTTTCTTGGAATGCCTCTTTGAGTTTGGTCATGTAGGCGTGTGTTTTTATTTTTAGCATCCAAAGGGTATCAGGTGTGCTGCCACCCTTGCAAACTACCCCTTCAACGACATCGTAGCGACCTTCGCGAACGTCATCAACGAATTTTCCCGTGAGCTTGCCACGGTAGACTACGCGAGCGATGTTGAGATGTGAAAAGTCGTCGATAAATTGTGCTGGCGGAACGATCGCATCTCCCACAGCTACATCGAACAACACGAGCCGTTTTGGTTCGGCCTCTTTGTGAAGACCAGCAAATGAGCTCGGACCAAAATATTCGGTGAAAACTAGGATCTCTGGAGCCACGTAAGTTGGGTGACTCAGAAACATCTGGGCGAGCGGATGAGCAAAATCTCGCTCAAAGATCTCAACAGCGTCGGGGTATCCGGGATGAGCCGCGTGAAATTCCTTGATGCCTGAAGCGTCGAGGTCGTAACGATTACGTCGCATTCCGAAGGCGTACCAACCCAGTTCTCGCTCCCAAACCCAATGTAGATTTGTACCATCGTATTTCTCGAAGGCAATGCAACGGTCAAGAGGTGCCTGAGAACTGCCGGGAATCTTAGGATATGCTAGTTTGACTCGCGCCATCGTAGCTGTCTCCAATAGAAAGTGATTACATTGCTGTCATGAAAGCATGGCTTGAGTTCGGCTTGGGAACCAAATGCTCCTCATCAGCGAATTTGGAGCAAAGCGGAGGATTTTATGGGCTTAATTTCCTTGCTTTACTATGTTCAGATTCAAAGATTAAACGAGCGACAAAAAACCCAGCAAAAACCTTCTCTTTGTCATGAGAAACCGGACTCGAAAAAACAGTAGCCTGAATCGAGGAAACCATTTTATGAATAGTGGAGGTTGTGAAGCACCACGAGGACCAGAAAGTGTTGGAAGTCTTGCCCAAACGTTGGGTAGTGGAAGGCACCTTTACCTGGGTCGGTCAGTACCGTCGTCAGAGCAAAGATATTGAATATTTGCCGACCAAGATTTAGATAATGCCTTACCTATCCATGTTTGAGATCATGTTCAACTTCACGATCGAAAGCTTGACAAAACCTTTTCAAATACGTTCTCAAAACATGCGCTTACGAACGCGCTGAAACCATTCGTACCACAAACGATCGTCAATGGGGATAGGGTATTTGTCGAAATACGTCCGATATTGTTCGTCTGACAATGTGGATAGCCATTCGCTCCAATGTTGTAAGTACCCGTCTCCGTATCCTTGCCGCCAACCGCCCCATACAGAATCAGATTTAGGATATGCTGCCCATGGAGGGAACATATTTAGTTTGGGGGTGCTTGGTCGGAAATCAACAAAATTTGGCGTCGCTTCGTTGAGCCGAACTGAGGCTAAGCCGATGCAATCATTCGAGTTGTGATGTATGAGGTGTTCGACGCATTTGAGCCAGCGTTTTTGTGGGCTGACCTTTAATGGTTCTGGTAAGACAACCTGCCAGTCGTCAGCATACTTGAAAAGGATTCTCAGTGTTGTCTCAATATTCATCTGAAGTAGATAACGTCCTGAAGGTTAGCCGCGAGTAAGGTTCGGAAGTCCGAGCAGATTCAGTTCCGACCCCCCGCTCCTGCGCCGAGTAGAGTTACCGGTACTTGCTTGCCGTAAATATAACCGATCGCCCTCCAAATACAATCTCTGAAAAACTCTTATACCAAGTGATTGAGGGGAGAACTTCAGGAAGCATGCTGCTTCGATTCAGCGGCGCGGCTCTGCTCAGCCCTATTTGAATGCACATATTTGTCAGGTGGCAAAGCGAAAATACTATTTTCCACTAGAGAGTATCTGCTTAACATCACTCCAAGCTTCTCCAATTAATTTTCGTGTTGCCCCTACAGTCATCAGACCCCAAAGCCTTCTTCCTTTTTCGTCACCATTCATAACATTCATAATTTGAATCTGTAGCCAGTTTTCCGAGAAACCAGACCATTCCCCAGCTACAATTCTCAAATTATCGGCTAAAGCAGGGAATACTTCTTCCCAAAGAATTTGTTCGACTTCTGTGACCGAAAAACCTGTATCATTAATTTCTTTCGCAATCAGTCTGTAATCAGATCGTTCCAACTTTGTATCTAGGAATAGATTTGATAAGGCTCTCCACACCGGCAGCCGGTTCTCAACGAATTCCCGATCGTACTCCATTTTTCAAATTACCTACTAACGATCGTCAATTATCCTGTACCCCCTTCAATCCCATACTGTTGTAAAGATTAAACTCGGGGTGTTTGGCGAAGCGAAATAGGATGAGAAATGGGCTCAATAAGCAGCTCGAAACTTACAGAGTGGTTTTTTTTCATACACCTCAAAACCCCTTTGTATTCGTAGGTTGAAAACGCTAGAAACATGGGTAGCTGCAAGCAACCATGAATCGGAAAAGTTGACTATGGCGACAGTGTTTATCCGTTCAATTTTTTACATTTTAACGCATCTAGGTTATTGGCTGCAAATCGAGATCCTGAGTACGTAACTCCATTTGCTGTTAGCGATTTCACGTGTAACTTCGTTAGTCGAAATACCTTGTCCGCATCAGGCGATGATTCGGCGTCTTGGCATCGAAAAGTTGACGCTTCCTCCTTGCTGTAGAGCTTCCGCTTGGTACCGAACCTCCTTCACCGTTTCGATCGCGATCGCCATACTCCCAAACATGCCCTTGAGGAGCCTCCAGTCGAAACGCAAGAGCCAAAGAGGAAAAAGAGCAACCTTCAACCGATTAAGCCAGTAGGCAAGCCTTCCAGTTCTCAGAACTCGCTGCTGTGAACAAACTGATTCGAAGTATCTCCATTTCGCACCACATGGAAATAGATAAAGGCAAGGTTTAGCGTTTCTTCCTTTCGATCAATGGCGCTCATTTCATTACCCAGATAGAATCAGTTGCGAAAATGCTTGCAGCTGAGCGTAACTCTTCGTTCGTGATACTTCTTATCGAGAAATATTACGAACGAAATGCAGAACCCAACGTCAGAGTAACAAGTCATCATTGTTTTTTGGAAACATTGTTTTACCCCGGCCGAACGTCCTTAAACTTATCGCTATAGCTAGAAGTACGAATAAATTCGAAGCACAACATCCACGTTTTCTACGGCGATGGCTTAGGCAAAAGCCTACTCGAACATCAGCATTTTAAAGATAGAAAGGACCTAAGAAATTTACGATCTCAGTCCTTCGCAAAGATGACAGAATTTAAAATTTCTAGGGATGCTTTGCCACAGAAAAAATGTTAAAAGATTGATACAAGTGCCTCAAAGCTTCGCAAGCTCGTGGAGAAATTTAAAGGGTTTCAGGAGATATCTCAGTCAGCCAGGTATGGATAATACTGGCAGGTAGATTGGGGGGAAACCATTGTTAGAGGCATCCTTATCATTTCACACGGAGAGTGTGTAAGTACTCAATGCACCATTTTGGATTTGGAGAGAACTCATCCTGGTCGTGGGCGTTAATACCTATTGTTTTTGAGTCGAGCACGATGAAACCAAACAGTTCTACCTCGGTGCCACCACTGCCAACTCCTGAGGTTATAACACTAAATCTGAGCTTGCCTCCTTGGCGAAGACGTATTTGATTATGTGAGCCCTCTAAGCTAGGGATTTCGGCTGTAAAACGAAGATAGCGATCGGTCCGTTCTCTCGGGGTCCGGAACTCCACGAAAGGTACGTTTGGGTTGCGCTGGAACTCCGGCGGGAGCGAGATACTAAACGAGCGATCGCCGATCGCAAATTGATGTTGTACCAGAACAGTACGTACTTCCTGAGCACATCCAGTGGACACTAGGACTGTTAAACCGATTAGGGCAACGGGTAAAGTGAGTCTACGTTTAGCCATAATTTCCCTGAGCCTAGCTACAGGATCAAAACCGAGAAGATTCATGAAGCTTTATTAACCAGGAGGCGACGATACGGCCTATCTCAATTGCTACTGGATTCGCCGCTCTGGCTCTCAATTATTAGCCAACAGCGTCGCCCTTCGACCTCTATGCTCGGAGCACGGTGAGTGTCACCTTCTATAGCAAAGCTAGATGATTCGCGAGAAAAACAACTTCGAAACTTTGCTTTCCGATGATTATGAGGAGCTACAACTTCTCAAGTTACCTACGATACTATAGAATAATGATTTCGCACGGGCAAGCAAACTTACCTCGCTGTGCGCAAGAAAGTAGCTGGAGCTGGCAACTTAGACTGTACCCGAGATCGGGGGTATCTGAGTTTTCTCCCAAGAGTGAAGTGCCTCTCTGCGTGAGTTCATCGGATTAACTTACTTGTGCTTCATTACAACGTTGTTCGATTTTCACGATCGCTCGGTCATAAAAACCAAACTAAATCGGTCCCCAAGCTGTACTGATATTGTAGCTTGCTCCAGTCTCAGAATCGACGAAATGAATCGACAGCCAGATTATTGGACGCAGTACTGCAATCTTGTTGACTTTGTGAAGTACCTTGTTTGCTTGCCAACAAGTTAAAGGTCCTTAGTACCTTAGAAAAAGCCCCTTCTCCGCAATCAGAGGGAAGGCCTTCTGTGTCAACCTGAGGCTAGACGGACGCTGTTGCCGATAACATTAGTTTTCAGGGCGGGTTACTCAAGGAGAAATCCATCGTGCCTATGCCCGGTGGTGCCAAGTTTTTTGTGTTAGCAAGTAGACCCAGTCAGTGAAACACTCGGGATGCTCGATGGCAAATTTCGCTAGCGCCGCCTTCCAGTTCGCGAGCGGCATCGTCCATTTCTCGGAAATCTTCTTGAGTGCTAGCCTGGATTATCCATGAACTCTTGTGCGGAGACCCTAAACCTTTTGCCTTGCAAGACTTGCAGACTGTTCGCTCAATGACAGTGCGCTTCTATACACGTAGATTGGAGCCTCTTCAGAGCAAGGGTTTGAGGCTTCGTCAAAATCTTCGTGAATATCCCAGACTAGGCAACGTTGACCTTTGGGTATGAGGACGGGCGTGAATTCGCTGCGACGGTCGCGCGGAATCTGCAGCTCGAGGCTGCCTTGGTTGCTGTGGACGGTTTGGCGCGAGTCGCCGTTACGACTGTTGGGCAGCGCTTCGGGGTTGGCAGTCTAAAGCTAAAGGGGGTGGGTCAATTCGCCTTGGAGGGCGTGTTCGACCAAGCGAGTGGTGAGAGCTGTTTGAGCAGCCCATTGTCGCCGAGGATTTGCTCGGGACGGGAGTAATGCTGCAGGAGTGGGTTGAGGCGCTGGTCGGTTTCGGAGGGTTCAGACTTGCGTCTGGGCATGGTTGCAGTCTCCTATTGGGTTATCTCTGACCGCTTACACAAAAAACTTTACAGGCTCGTTCTTCAGCGGACTCAGCGATATCGATGTGGAGCTTTCGCGACATGATGACTCATCTCTCGAACCTGACACCTACTACTCGCATCACAATATCCCGAATTTTGTATTAGACGGTGTGGGTTTTCTTGCATGTGATGAGGACTTTTCAAATGTCCTTTTAGCATCAGGCAACTGTCGATAAAAATTACGACAGTTATAAAACAGCGGATAGGTTTTCTAAATCTGAAGTTCTGCTTTTTCAACCGAAAAAAATCTTGATTCCGTCACCCAACTATAGAAGATGCATCAGGTTCAGCTCTATCTGGCGAACCTAGGGTTCGCGCAACCAAAATCGCTTCATCCGCTGAGTATAAGTTTGCAATTGTTGCGACATGCCTTGCTCCGAGCGCTCGTTGGTAGAGTCGAAGTGCCGAATTGTCGGTCCGGGTCGACACGGTAATCGCCTTCACCTTGGCCCCACGCCTATCAAGTTCTCGCTTAACAAGCTCCAAAGATTGTCTAATTAGGAGAGTAGCGATTCCTCTCCGTCGTCGTTCGGGAAGGACAGCTATTTGTTCCAGCTCGAGCACTGCATATGGTCTGAAACCGCTTTTCTGAGTCCAGATTGCATAGGCAACGATCTCTGTGTCTACCTCACAAACAAACACCATGCACTTTGGATGAGCGGCGAGACTGCACTTCATCCACTCGAGGGATCCGGTCTGACGGGGAAAGGCAAGCGCGTGGACGTTCGCGGCGTCGTTCGCGTCGCTGCTTTGCATCGCTCTAACGACAGGGACTAGCTTCATTGCTGATTTGAAACATAACGCCCCGTATCAGCCCTTATCCCATTCGCGACGCGAATGAGATAATTCGGTCTGCAAGAGCTTGTTTTCGGACTTGAGCACCCCAATTACCCTCATTGATTTCCTTGATGTTGGGGTGGTTCCCACCAGTGAGGCTTAGTTGTCTGCAGAAGCACAACTGCGCAAGGGTTATTAAAAACCATTTCCATTCAGCACTGACTTGCTGATAACGCTAGCCCGACAGATGCGATTGTTGCGTAAACCTCAGGCGTATTTTTGACGGATTGCGTGTAAATGCGTAGGATCGATCTAAATTCAATCTCAATACTGTTTGCCGACCTACGGTTGGTCTCAGCAATGGCACCACTCCCCGATCGTCGCCCAAAGCGCCTGGTTCTCGGCCCCCTCGAAACCGAGATTATGGATATCACCTGGGAGCTGGGCATTGTCACGGTCAAAGACGTTCTCCAGCGCATCCTGAACGACCCCGAACGCGAGTTAACCGCACCGTCGGTCACAACCGTGCTGCGCCGCCTTACCGAGAAAGGCTGGCTGCAATGCGATCGCTCCGAACGCGCCTTCCGATGGCAACCGGCAATTTCTCGCGCTCATGCTAAATCACTTCGTGCCTACGAGCACCTCCAGAATTTTCTGACCGTAGGTACACCCGACGCGATTTCGGCATTTGCCGACGAGCTAGACCGAGACAGCATCGAGCAACTCGATGCGATCGCCCGCAAGTTAAAAGCTGCTCGCCGGTCTCACTCGGGGGAGATATAACCATGCATTTGGTCGTACTGGCAGTGGCGATCGCGATCGCCTGGTGCTGGCGTGCGTTTCGAGAGCCGGGCTCCGGATCCTTGTCGGAGCGGTGGTTGTGGGCTCTCACAGATTTCGCAATGCCGCCAGCGTTGGTGCTGGTGACGGCAATTGCTGTGGCAGTCATGGGTGCGGACGGGCAGATGTTCGGGTTCGCGGTCGGATGGTTGGGTGCGGGCTCGGCGATCGCGCTGCTGGCTTGGGCCGCCTCGGGCGGTCTGCGGCAGGCGATCGCGCTCGGGCGACTGCGGCGACGCGTGCGATCGCGTCCTTACCTGGAGGTGTCGGGCCTATCGGGTGCGCCTTGCGCAGACAGTTGTAGCGTGCGCCAGCTCGACCTCGATGCTCCCTTTGCAGCGGCGATCGCGGGGGAAATTACGGTCAGTCGCGGGCTGACCGCACTGCTGACGCCGGAGCAGCTTGCTGTCGTGCTCGTTCACGAGTGCGGGCACCTGAAGTTTCGCGATCCGCTGTGGTTTGCCGGGCTCGGCTGGGTGCGTTGGGTGAGTGCTTGGCTGCCCAACACCTACAAGCTTTGGGAAGAACTGCTCTGCCTGCGCGAGCTGCGCGCCGATCGCTGGGCAACGCAATACGTCGATCCGCTACTTCTAGCGGAGACATTACTGTTGTTGGCGCAGCAGCCTTTGCCCCCGACCAAACTGCTCTGTGCGGCGTTGAGCGGCGATACGCCACCCTCGCGACTCGCACAGCGTATTTCCGCGTTGATGGCAGCATCAGACAAGACGGCTGTGGCCGAAGAGTCTCAGAAGCGGATGCGGTGGTCCATCGGAGCGGCTTGGTCGCCGCTTTTGCTCCCGCTGTTGGTCGTGCCTTTCCACAGCTAGAATCGGCGCAGCTGCGAGACGCGATCGCCCCTCATGTCGGTAGAATTTTCGCAGCAAAGTTGGTCCCACGGCTTAAAACGGCCGGTTCAACCATCCGGCTCAATCGCCGCCGTAAAGAACGACCGACTCGTCGAGCGGGCGAATTTTCGTACCGGGATAGTAGAAAGCCAGAATTCGTTCGGGCGACCAACCCAAGCGCGCGAGATTGTAGGATCCATACTGACTCAACCCGGCACCGTGACCGAAGCCGCCGCCGACAAAAGTATATCCAGAGAGCGCTCCGCTGGAGTCAGTCAACGGCTCTAGATAGAACAACGTGCTGCGCGGCGGTCCGAAGGCACTGCGCACCTCGTTTTTCCGCAGCGCCGCGATGCCGAGGTCCGTCAGCGCGTCCAGTTGCAAAATGCGTCCCGACGGCGATCGCTCGACGATTTCTAGCGTCTTCAGGCGGGCAAAGTTCGCCTTTGGATGACCGGAGCGATCGAGATAGCGGCGCAAGTCGCCGGCCAGTTCGTCGAGACTGCTCTGCCGCCGCCAGCGGAAAGCACTGGTGCCGCTCTCGTTGAAGCCCTGCTGCAGACTCAGGAATTTGCGGAACGTCTGCTCGTCGGACAAAGGCAGTTGCTGCAAATCCCACACCTGCCCCGGTGCATCGATCACCGCGCGCAGGTACGGTCGGGGATCGCCGTCCCAGATATCGCTGAAGGGTGCCGTGATGCCGCCAGTCGTCGAGGAGTACAGGGCGTCTACCAATTCAGAGTCATAGGTCAACACCAGATTGCTCGTGGACGCAATCGCGCGATCGGTTTGGCCGCGGGCGACCCTCACTCCGCGATACACCTGACAGTGAACGGTTGCGCAAAGTTCGTAGTCATCGGCCGCAAAGCGGCGCAGATTGCGCATGGCATAGGTACGGGCGACGATCGCCTGGGCGGCGATCGCGGCGGCCGGCGCTCCCGGTGCGATCTCGTAGGGAACGACACCGCGCAGATAATCCTCCAGGGATACCCGGTTAACGAGGGCGAAGCTGCCGTAGGCGTCGGGCTGGAGGTGCAAGCTCCCGACGTAAGTGTAAGCATCCTCGGCATTGGCACGCACGCGCACGCGATCGCCCGCTCCGGTAACGGTCAATTGCTCGGGCAGGTAGCGATCCGCTCCCACTGCGAGCACGACCTGCGGTACGCTCTGTTGCACCTCGGAGATCATAAACGGCAGGTCATAGCCGCGATCGCGCAGATTTTTAAGTAGCTGCCGGCGCACCAGCGGCGTCGAGTATACGTCGCGCTGCGCCCACACTTGCCAGCGACCGGGTTGGGCAACTTCCACATCGATGCCCCGTGCTTCCCATTCGCGTGCGCCGGCCTCAGCCGTCTCAAAAGTTGCGTAATCGCCGAGCACCAGTCGCTCAAACAGTTGGGGCTCGGGTAGCGGCTGAGCTGCAAGCTCCAGCACGGCCGTATTCACCTGCAGCGAAACGGCCTCTCCCCCTTGCTCGAAGGTCAGCGAGAGCGAGCCGTTCGGAGCCACCAACTCCAGCACGTCTGTGTCCGCTTCGCCGAATCGCTGGACAATTCCAACCTTCAGCAGTCGTTCGGCAACTGCACTGGGTGCAATTACTAGCGCGCTCGCTACCGCCAGCATTAACCCTAACGTCCTGCTAATACCCATCCCGATCCCGCGCACGCTGCTTGGCTCCCGTCAAAATCTGCTCCGCCTTTCCGACCCCACCACACCGCACTCGAGTTCCCCGCTGCCTTCGCGATCTACTCATCAACTCGCTCCCGCAGAGCCATCCGACCGTCCGCAAAGACAGTGGGCAAAACCGGACTCAAGTCTTGAGCTTTTAGTCCAGCAGGACTTCACCCTCGATCATTCGCTGCGCGGCGTCGAGCAAAACCTCTTCCAAGTATGGTTTGGTGAAGTACCCGCGCGCACCGAGTTTCGCTGCCATCTGCCGGTGCCGGTCGGCACCGCGCGATGTCAGCATCCCCACCGGGATCCGCGACAGCACCTCGTCCTGTTGCAAGCGGGAGAGTAACTCCAGTCCGTCCATGCGCGGCATCTCGATGTCGCAGAAGACGATGTCGCACGGCAATCCAGAACGCAGCTTCTCCCATGCTTCCTGACCGTCTCGTGCTTGTTCAACGCGAAAACCGGATTTAATGAAACTCACCGACAGTAGTTCGCGCACCGTAATCGAGTCGTCGACAATCAGTACCAGCGGGTCGCTCTCAATCTCCGACGCTTCCACCGCATCGAACTCGGGAACGGTCGGCGTCGCGCCACTGCCACAGATGAGATCGAGGCGGAGGCGACCCTGGAACAAATCGACTAGTTCGAGCGTATCGGCGATCGCCATGACGCTACCATCGCCGAGAACGGTTGCACCGGCGACCCCGGCCGGCTTCGGGATCGGACCGTGGAGCTGCTTGATCACTATTTCTTGCTCGCCCATGACCTGATCGACCTCTACAGCAACTAAGCTGCTGGGGCTGCGAAGCAAGACAACCGAAACGTGCCCGTCCTCGCGCTGCCCGCCGTAGACATTACCGCGTGTTAGCTGGCGGTTGAACGTTAGCAGTTCTGAGAGCGGTTTGAACGGCAGGAGCTGGATCGTGCCATCTGCTTTTTGCCAGGGCACCATCCGTTCGCCGCTGTCGCGGGTTTGCAAGGCTTCCACCGGCACGTCGAACATGCCCTCAACGCCGTCCATCGGGAAGGCAATACGCGAGTGCTCGTTTAGGCAGCACAATGCCTTGGTAATGCTCAGGGTTAGCGGCAAGCCGATGGTAAAAGTCGTCCCCTTACCGGGGGTCGAGTCGATCGCGATTGTGCCGCGCAGCTTACTGAGAGTGCTGCGAACGACGTCCATGCCGACGCCGCGACCGGCAAAGTCATCGGCTTTTTCTTTGGTCGAGAAGCCGGGGTGGAAGATGAAGTTGTAGATCTCGAGGTCGCTTAGCTCCCGCGCCTCGGCCTCGCCAACGAGCCCCTTTTCGATGGCCTTAGATCGGATGCGCCCGGGATCGATGCCCGCACCGTCGTCGGAAATGGCAATCAGCGTCTGGTTGCCTTGGTGCAACGCGCGAATCGTAATATTCCCGTCCGCCGACTTACCGGAGGTCTTGCGCTCGCCTGGGGACTCGATCCCGTGGGTGATGGCATTGTTTACCAAGTGCGTTAAGGGGTCGTAAAGCTGCTCGAGCAACATCTTGTCTACGAGCGTCTCCTTGCCATCGACCTCTAATTTGGCCTGTTTTTTCAGTTTGAGGGCAATATCGCGGACGGCGCGCGGTAGCCGATCGGAAATTTGCGAAAAGGGGACCATGCGCGCCTTAGTCAGGTCTTCCTGCATCTGGGTGGTGACCTGTCGCAGGGTGCGCCCGCCTTTGTCGATCTCGTCCACGAGGAACTCGATATCTGCAGAGGACTCGCGCACGCGGACGATCATCTCCATCATTTCTTGCGAGATTAGATGGAAACCCGTGAAGCGGTCCATCTCCAACGGGTCGTACTCCGGTGCAACGCGTTCGCTGTTGCGAATACCACCAGTTCCCACAGCCGGCCGGCCGGCATACTTACTGGCGAGCAGCGAGCTTTCGAGGAGCGAGCGCTCGTAAAGGTCTTGCATCCTCCCGCCGAGATCGTTGAGGTTCTGCACCTGTTCGAGCAAGTTGTCGAGAAAGCGACGCAAGCGCTCTCGATCCTGCTCGAGATTGTTGCGGCTAACCACTAACTCTCCCATAAGGTTGCTGAGACCGTCCATGATGCGGACGGGTACCTTCAGAGTTTGTTCGAAGCCGGCAGAGCGTGGGTTACCCGGGGCACCGCGAGTGCTGCCGAGAGAGGGGGCACTGACCTTGGCGCGACCCGACTCGCTCATCTGCGGCAACAGGCTTTCGAGATCGAAGAAGTCGGCATCCTCGAAGCGCTCATCGCCGGTAACGGTCAGCATCTTCGTGGCTTCTAGATCGACGTTGGGTTGCGAGCCGGCGATCGCGATCGCAGGTTTGTCGATCGTTTGCTCGAGGGCTTCGAAATCGATCGCCGCAGGAGCGGCTGGCTGGGCAATCAAATCATCTAGGGCGTCAAATGTGGGGTAGAACGCCAACGGGAAGCCTGCGAGGGACGCGCGAGAAGCGGCTGCCACAACCGCTGGATCTTCGTCATCTTGAATAAACGTGTCTTCCGCTTCGTCGGCAAACAGTTCCTCCAGGCTATCGAGGGAATCGCCATCACGTTGGGAGGACGTCCCAGACTCCAGCGAGTTCGGACCTTCAAGCGTCGTCAGCCAGTCGACCTCGTCGTCGGTATCGACGGGCGAACCGTCAATGATAGTGATAGGGTCGGACTCGCTTCCCCGATCGATCTCGCCTGCAGGCATCACGGCATCCGAGCCATGAGTTCCCCAGTCGGCAATGGCAGCCTCCTCAGCGATAAGTGGAGCAGATGCCGGTCGCGTTGCCGGGGCAGCATCGGGGTAGTCCTGACCGAACAGCTGTGCGAACTCGTCGCTTTCCTCCATGGCGTTGGCGTTGCCATGGGGTTTGAGGCTGCCCTCGGAACTCACAAGCAATGAATCGTCCTCGGCTTCATCCCATGCGTCGTAGTCGAAGTCGTCGTCTGCTCGCTCGCTACCAGCAGCCCGTGCTTCACTCGCTTCGTCAGCGCTCAGAGCCGCAAACATTAAATCTTCATCGATAGTCGGCGCATTTGCCAGGGCATCCTGGATCGCGAGGTCGTCCAGACTGGATGCTGCGGTGCGCTCCTGAGAAGGCGTAGCGAGTGCTTTCAAGGCTGCGCTGGCACGGATATCGTGGAGGCGGTCTGCCAGCAGTAGCTCGCAAGCATGATGGATGTCGGCGATCGCGGCGCGGGCGGCGGTACTGACGGGAAGATCGGTGCGAGCCACTGCGGCACGGGCGGTCTCGAGCAGGCTGGTCCAGCCGGGAACTCCCTCGCGCTCGCCCAAGAGTCGCAACTGTTGGCAGCGTGCCTGCACTTCAGTCCGGCGGCCGTCGGCACTACTACTCTCAGCGATCGCCGCTAGGCGCTCGAGTTCCAGACGGACTTTGCCGATGAAGTCGGCGAAGGGCGACTCGGACGTGACTCTGGCTGCTGCCAAGGACTGCTCGAGAGCTTCCTGCATCTCAACCAACACCGGCTGGATGCTGGCCATGACTTCGCGCTCGACATCTTCTGTTAGGTAAGATGACTCGGGTGCGAGCAGGGCCATCTCCTGCATTTCCACCAACCCCTTAAGCGTATCGGCGGCGCGCTGAATCAGCGCCTGCAGACGCGGCGAAACGGGCTCGCCTTGGGCGAGCTGCACGACCTGGAAAGCATCTTCAACCCCGCGCGCGAGCGTCTCGATATTTGCCAGCCCGCCGGCCAGGGCGCTGTCGCGGATGCCCCGAGCAGCTTGGCACAGCGCGCCCGCATCGACGGTGCTTGGAGAATCGCGCAATGCTTGCATCCCGCTTTCGATTGCGGACAGATGCTTTTTGGCTTGCGCCAAGCTGTGCCCGTACTGTTGTTCCCTATCCGACTGCATAGCTGATGTCCTCGCTGCGGCTGGCGCGTCGGCGTCCCGTCTGAAACAGAATTCGACCAGAACCTCACGCGTAGCGATCGAGTTCGAGCGGCTGCGTCCTGCGGCAAGCCTCCGAATCTGCGGACGATCGCGTTAGTTAGCTTCTAATGTACCGAAGATCGTCCCCAACGTCCGTGCGGAATGCCCAATTTCTTGGAAGCATTCTAAATGCAAACCGGGCAATGAGGTGGCGATCGAAACGGCATTCGTTCGCGTCGCCAAACCTTGGGTTCTGCGTATAATCCCGCAGAGTAAAACGCACCATCGAGCAGGATATTGCCGGGCGAGCTGCGTGCTGCTATCAACTGCATGGAACTCGCTCGCAGCCTTCATCCGCCCCTGAATTCATGCGTCTTCAATGGCATATCCAAAATCGGCCAGTTGGGAGCGCGACTGACGCCATTTGGGCTGTACCCGTACGTATAACTCCAGATAAACCTTGCCCACAATTAGTTTCTGGATTTGCTCGCGAGCAGCGCTACCGATACTTTTGAGCATGCTGCCGCCTTTGCCGATCAAGATGCCTTTTTGCGATTGGCGTTCGACGTGAATCGTAGCGAGGATGTTGGCAATGGTCGGGGTTGTTTCAACGGCTTCGACCACAATTGCAACGGAGTGCGGGATCTCCTGACGCGCGTGGAGAAGAATTTGCTCGCGGATCAGCTCGCCAATAATAAAGCGCTCGGGTCGATCGGTGACGAGGTCCGGTGGGTAGTAATACGGTCCGGGTGTCAGGCGCTCGTCGAGCTGGGCTAGCAGAGCGTCCAATCCGCTGCCGGTCAGCGCCGAAAAGTCTACCAGCGGCCAGTCGCGATCGCTGCGGAGTTCGGTGTAACTTGCCGCGATCGCCTCGGCATCAACCTCGGCGCGCCGGTCGATCTTATTGGCACCCAGCACGACCGGCACATCAGCGCGCTGGAGGATCTGGGCGATGAAACGATCGCCGCCCCCAGCCGGCACGGAGCCATCGACGACGAAGAGCAGCACGTCCACGGCTTCAACGGTAGCGAGTGCATTCTTGACAATGACGCGACCGAGTTCGTGGTGGGGTTTGTGGATACCGGGCGTATCGACGAAGATGAACTGCGCGGTCTCGGTGGTGAGAATGCCGCGCAGACGATTGCGCGTGGTTTGAGCGACGGGCGTGGCGATGGCGATTTTTTGCCCGACGAGTTGGTTCATCAACGTGGACTTGCCGACGTTCGGCCGGCCGACGATGCCGATGAAGCCGGACTTGAAACTTTCAGGGGCAATGGGGATCGGTGCGGGCAAGGCGCGGTCGCGCGCGCCGACGTCGGGTCCGGGCACGACGTGCCGCCCGGTAGTTGCCGGACCGGCGTCCGCGTCAGCTTCAGGGACGTTGGATGCGGTCGGGTTACGGTCGATTGGGGTGGGGTCGATCACGATAATGGCTGCAGCTCGGGCGTTCGCGCGGCGGGGTCGGGGTTATTTTGACTCATCTTCCAGGATCGATAGTACATAATCGCCTTGGTTGGCCGATTGGTTGACGGCAATGTCGAAAACGAGACCGTCGGCTTCCGCACGAACATCGTGCATGTGGGGCAGGTTGCCGTCGCGATCGAAGCACTGCAGCCGGTACAGGAGGTCGCCTGCCCGGACAATCGTGCCGAGGTCGAGGCGATCGACCGCCATCCCGCCGACCGGTGCGTGATAATGTCGAATCTGCTCGCGAGTGAAAAACCGTACGTCGGGTAGCTCGGCTGCAGGGAGTGGCAAGTCGGGTAGCGCGAGCATCCCTTTGCGCGCGAGGTAATTGAGTATCCCGCGCGTGCCGAGCGCTCGCGACGCTGGCGCGATCGTGCTGCCCGCACCGAGTTCGAGGGTCCAAGCCTCGACATCAAACTGCAGGGTGCGTCCGAGGTCGGCAAAGGCTGCTTCCAAGGCAAGCCAGGGTTTCATGAAGGCTTCGTCGAAGGCAAATCCATCGTAGGTGGGCATCAACACGCCGCAGTCGATCAGGAAGTCGGGCGCGCTTGCTTCGCGGCTCTGAAAGCAATAGAGATATTCTCGGCCGCGATTGCTGGACGCGTGCAGGTCGATGAGATAGTTGGCGTCTAAGCACAGCGACTGCAGGCGATAGCGATACCGCTCGCGATAAGGCAGGCTACTGTGACTGCCGATGCGTCCGTGGGCGCGATCGCAGGCGGTGCGGATGCGATCGACGAACTCGCCCCGGATGGCATCGGGGTCGCAATCGAGGCGATCGCGGGCGAAGTCCGGCAAGTCCTTGGCTTCAGCAGTGTAATCCCAGAAGATTCGATTCCAGTCACGTCCGTCGTAGGGGTTGTAACGACCGGTCGAAAAAAAGTGCCCGCGCTGGTTGGTGGCGGGCGGGTTGCACGTCGGTACCAGCCAGATCTCGCCACACAAGTCTGCCGCGTCAAGGGTGCCGAGATACTCGATTGCGTCAAAGATCGCTGCATTGCCGACAATTTCGCACCCGTGGAGATTGGCTTGGACGTAAGCTTTTTTGCCGGGTTGCGCGCCGACGAATTTATATACCTGCAGCGCAAGGCGATCGCCCGAGGCTAATTGCTGCAGCTCGATGGAGGTGATGGTGGGTTGCACGGCAACAAATCGGTTGCGGAAAAACCGCAAGAGTGGAACTCGGGGACACAATCAAATTGTCGCGGTTTCAGGCTCGACCGCAACCATTGCCTAGGAACCCGTCAGGTATAGCCGCTCGAACGCAAACCTCATGCAACATTTGTGCCCGAGGTGCGGCATCGCCAGCAGCCGGGCAAGCGGAGATGTGCCGGCGCTAACTCGTGGGAATTACCGGACGCGAGAGGGGTCGCGCGAACAACTGATACAGCGCCCTCTCGCGATCGAAGTACGACTCTCTGCGCGCCCACCTCCACAGGCTTTCGTAAAAGAAAAAGGATACACCAGAAAAGCCGCGATCGCGGACCGCTTGGACTTGCGCTCGCACGACGTTAATTGGCGTCGAGCGATTCTTCAAGCCGCTGAGAATCCCGATCGAAATCGGCACCCGTGCGCGTGCCAAACGGATCTCCGGGCGATCGAGTTCGGAGACGAAGCGCTGGAGGTCATCGCGGTAGACCTGCAGGACAACCTCATCCACTAAGCCGAGTTCTTGCCAGGTAAACCAGTTTTGTAGGTGCGAGGTGAGTGCGAACAGAAACGGATTCGGCGAAAGCGAAATAATGCAGTCTGGATGGATCGCCTTTACCTCGTCGTGAAGGCGCTGCATGAACGCTGTCAGTTCGTTAGCTCGCCACCGCGTCCACTGATGGGCACGTTGGGCATCCGACAGTTTGACACCGTGCAGGCTGTCCTCGAACCGTCGGATTGAAAGGCGATCGTACCCGAAGTCGATCGGCAAGCTGAAGTGATCGTCGAATTGGATGCCGTCGACGTCGTAGGTCTTGACGGTTTCGAGCACCATATCGAGGATAAATTGCTGCACTTCGGGGTTGAACGGATTGAGCCACACCGCGCGGAAGGTGCCGTCGCCCTTGAGCTGAACAAACGACCCGTCGTAGTGGTTGGTCAACCAATCGGGGTGTTGTCGGACGAGTTCGGAGTCCTCGGGAGCCATAAATCCGAACTCAAACCAGGGAATGACCGTCATCCCCCGCGCGTGTCCGCCGTCGACCAATTCGGCAAGCATGTCGCGTCCGCCTTCACTGGTTGCCGGATCGACCGTCACGCCATACTCGCTCTGGGTCACTTGGCTGGGAAACAGGGTGTAGCCGTTCTGCCATACGGTGGGGTAAATCGTATTAAAGTTCAGCCTAGCCAAGCGATCGAGTGCATCGCGGGTGCCTTTGCTGGAGAATAAAATTTCGCTATCGACATTCGTCAACCATACGCCGCGTAACTCTGCGGCTGGATAGGCAGCCGATGCGGAGCGCGTCGTGTAAATAAAAGAGAGGGTGTAAACCGTCGCGATCGCCGCAAAACAGAGGGCGAGGAAGCGATGCGGCTTTCGGAATTGCAGCCAGTGCGGGCGTTGTATCCTGCCAAACATTACTCTTTCGCGCGCGAACAACACGTGGGTTATAGCACAAAGGTTGGATCCGCGTGTAAGGGAACTCTAAAGGGTTGCCCCAGCGCGCGATCGTCACCTGCGCCGTTCGAGTTGCTCAGCTGGACTTAAAGGTCGCCGAGCGCGTTCGCGCGTCTGCCGGTAGGCTGATAGCGGTAAGCGCTGGCACCAGCAAGATTAATGACTATGGGTGACTGTAACGATCCAACGGATATCCAGCTCCTCGTGCTCGATATCGACGGCACCATCGCGGGCGAATCCAACGACGTACGGCCCCATGTGCGAGCGGCAGTCCGAGCCGCTCGGGAGCGGGGTATTTGCGTAACGATCGCAACCGGGCGCATGTACCACTCGGCCCGGCGCTTCGCCGAGGTTCTCGCAATCGACCAACCGCTAGTGGCATATAACGGAGCGTGGATCCAAGACTTGAGAAAGCAACAGCGGCTATATCACCTGGGACTGCCGTCCGCGCTTGCACTGCAGCTGCTAGAGGTCTGCGAACAAATGCCGCTCCCGTTGGGGGTGCATCTCTACGTAGACGACACGCTGCACGTCCAACACCTCTGTCCTGCTACCGAGGCCTACCGACAGCGCAGCAACACCGATATCGTCGTTAGCGACTTACGCGCGCTGCTGGTAACCTCCGAGCCGACTAAGCTCCTGGCGTTGAGCGAAGACCCCGAGGCAATCTCGCAGCTGTTCGATCGCTTGCAGCAGTGCTATACGCCGGCCGAGATGTATCTCACACAATCGACAGCAACATTTTTTGAGGCCTGTCATCCGCAGGTCAATAAGGGTGCGGCCGTGCGCTACCTAGCGGAGGATTTGCTCGGTCTCGACGCCAGCCAAGTGATGGCGATCGGCGACAACTTTAACGATTTGGAAATGTTGCAATACGCTGGTGTCGCCGTAGCGATGGGCAGCGCCCCCGACACCGTCCGCCGCGTTGCCGACTGGGTTGCCCCCGATGTCGAAGCCGATGGCGCTGCGGTCGCGATCGATCGCTTTCTTCTGCGCTAACAGCATTTCCAACGTATCCAATGCAGCTTGCGTCCGTGCAGCAAGCGATACCTGTTGTAGATGTCAGTCCACTTGCCGGACGATCGACCGGACCGCCTCCCGTCGGTTCGCTCAATGCTCTGCAAAGCACGGACGCGGGTCGCTGAGTTCGCAAGCTAGAATTGAGTTTGCTTCCGCCTCCCTCAAGTGGCGTACGTTACTACTACAGCGTTGTGAGTGTCTGCGACCGACCCATCATGCTCAACCCAAACCTCGACGCGATCGAACTCGGTAAAGAAGAATTCGAGCGCTACTCCCGCCACATTATTCTCCCGGAAGTCGGGCTGGAAGGGCAGAAGCGCCTCAAATCTGCCAGCGTTTGCTGCATCGGTACGGGCGGACTCGGTTCGCCACTGCTCCTCTATCTCGCCGCTGCTGGCATCGGTCGTATCGGCATCGTCGATTTCGACATCGTCGATCGCTCCAACCTCCAGCGCCAAATCATCCACGGCACGTCCTGGGTTGGCAAGCGCAAGATCGAGTCGGCTAAAAACCGCATTCTCGACATCAACCCATACTGCCAGGTCGACCTCTTCGAAACCCGCCTGAGCTCGGAAAACGCGTTTAGCATCCTCGAACCCTATGACGTCATCGTCGACGGCACCGACAACTTCCCAACGCGCTACCTCGTTAACGACGCGTGCGTCCTCCTGAACAAACCCAACGTCTACGGTTCGATTTTCCGCTTCGAGGGTCAAGCCTCTGTCTTCAACTACCAGGAGGGTCCGAACTACCGCGACCTTTTCCCCGAGCCGCCCCCGCCCGGGATGGTGCCCTCCTGCGCTGAAGGCGGCGTCCTCGGTGTCCTCTGCGGCATCATCGGCACCATTCAAGCCACCGAGACCGTCAAGATTATTCTCGGCACCGGCAATACGCTCAGCGGCCGCCTCCTGCTCTATAACGCGCTGAACATGAGCTTTCGCGAGCTGAAGCTCCGCCGCAACCCCGAGCGCCCCGTCATTGAAAAGCTCATCGACTACGAACAGTTCTGCGGCATTCCCCAAGCCCAAGCGCAAGCCCAGCAAGCTAGCGCCCAGCTTAGCGAAATGACCGTCCAAGAACTCAAGCAAATTCTCGACTCCGGCACCGACGATTACGTGCTCGTCGACGTTCGCAACCCCAACGAATACGCGATCGCCAATATTCCCGGCGCGAAGCTGGTACCTCTCTCAGAGGTTGAGAGTGGTGCAGGCATCGAGCGCGTCAAGGAACTCGTCAACGGGCACCAATTGATCGTCCATTGCAAAATGGGTGGGCGCTCGGCAAAGGCGCTGGGACTCTTGAAGGAAGCGGGTATTGAGGGCACAAACCTTAAAGGCGGCATCCTCGCGTGGAGCCGAGAGATTGACCCATCGGTCCCAGAGTATTAATGTTTTCTCGGGCATCCTTCTTCATCTTTGGGCAAGTGCCATGCATGTGAATCGTTATGTCCGCCGCACGACCTTCGGCGCGTTTGCCGCGCTGCAAATCGGTTGGATGGCTGTCGCGCTCTATGCGCCTGCGGCTAACGCCAAACGCAATCCCTTCCGGACCTGCTCGAAAGAGCTGCTCGAAGCCGGACTTTCGTCCGATGATGCCTCGGCTGCCTGCGGGCAAGCGTTGATTCCGGACGACCTTTCACTCTGCGTTCTCAGCATGAACAAAGACGCCGGCGTCGCTGCCGAGGCAGCGCTGTCGGCATGCTTCCAAGTGCGACGCCCGCTGGAATTGGCAACCTGCGTCCTGGAAATCAACGACCGCGTTCCGGTCGAGCTCGATATTGCCGTCGAGAACTGCCAGAGGAGTTTGCTCCCGCTCCGCTTTTCCGACTGCGTCGTCGGTGTGGTCGAGCTCGCGACCGAGCCAGCAGAAATTGCCGTCAGGGATTGCATCTCCGCCGAGATGTTTCCCCTCGACCTCACGCCCATTCCGGAATAGCACGGGCGATCGCCATGCAGCTCATCGCCCACCGGGGCTATTCGGCGATCGCGCCGGAAAATACGCTGGCGGCCTTTAAAGCTGCTGTCGAAGCTGGAGCGGCGGGGGTAGAGTTTGACGTTCGGCTGTCGGCGGATGGCGTACCTGTAGTACTGCACGACCCGTCTCTGGAGCGCACGACTGATGGGTGCGGACCGGTATCGGGCATTGAAGCCGTAGCCCTGCGATCGCTGGATGCGGGTTCGTGGTTCGCTGCGGAGTTTGCCGCCGAGAGCGTTCCGACGCTTGCGGACGTCCTGACACTGCTTGCCCCGTCGTCGTTGCGGTTGTTTCCCGAAGTCAAGCAAGCCGATGGCTGGCCGTCGGTGGCGATCGCGTCGCTGTTGGCGCAGCTCGATGGCACGTGGCGCGATCGGGCAGTCGTGGCATCATTCAACTATGAATTTTTACAGAAGCTGCGCGGTCGGGCCCCTTGGGTCGCGCTCGGCTTTAACATTGCCCGACCGGATGAGTTTGTCCCTGCCTTGCAATCTGCGGTTCGTGTCGGTAACGCTGTATTGATGTGTGCCTACGACATACTCCTTAGCGATCTGTCTCGCATTGCGGAAGCAGCAACTGCTGGTGTGGAGATCGTTGCGTGGACGGTGGACGATCGTGCGATCGCAACGCAATTGGATGCCCTCGGCATTCACAAGATAATCAGCAATACCCTGCTCATGGAATAATCCACGACTCCACCCCTCCGCACTCGGCTGCCACGTAAGGTTTTTACCGCAGCAGTCAAGGAGCTGGTTCAAACATTTCAAGCTTGAAACGACGGTGCTATCAAGACTTCCGTTTTAAAAGTTGTCCTGACACTCCCTTCCCCGGCTATACAAGCAGTTTGCACTTGCCCTGCTTGTTGAAAACCATCGTTCGGCGTGCTCTCTGCAATTTGCTATCCGTGTATGATATTGGCAATGCGAACTGCGGCTTAGTTGTCATGACGCGGCCTGCTGTCCTAACAACCAGTCATTTCAAGCTTGTTCGCTCGATTTGCAACAGCAATAGCGAGTTGTAAATTGGCTAAATAGCTTCAAAGATCCACTCATTACCGATTGCAAGGAGCACCATTCATGGCCGATCTTACTGTCTGGAAATTCGATACTCCGAACGGCGCAGAACAGGCACTTTCGAAACTAGCGGAGTTGCAAAAGCAGCACCTCATTAAAATCTCAGATGCCGCGATCGTGTCGTGGAAATCTGGCAAGAGGAAGCCCAAGACCCGTCAAGCAGTCAATCTCGTTGGCATCTCGGCCCTCGACGGAGCCTTCTGGGGTTTGCTCTTTGGCATCCTGTTTTTTGTGCCGATCTTCGGTTTGGTAATCGGAACGGCTATGGGTATGTTCTCGGGCAGCCTCGCCGACTACGGTATCGACGACGACTTCATTAACGAAGTGCGTTCAAAAGTTACAGAAGGCACATCGGCTCTGTTTCTCTTGACGACGGAAGTCACTATCGACAAAGTTCAGGCCGCCTTCACCGGACAGAAGATGGAGCTTATCCAGTCCAATCTTTCTACCGAGCAGGAAACATCCTTGCGCGATCACTTCCAGCACGAAGAAGTAATGGCTTAATTCCGGTTTGTTGAAGTCCATCGCAATCGCTAGTAATTGACCCGTGTTAACACTAGCGATTGCATTTACTTTAACTGCACCTTAGCTCGACTTGAGTCATTTTGCTGAGGCATGCCAGCAAACTAGCTACTGACAGGATAGAAAAATCCTGATTTAGCTCCCGACCGATGGATTTCCCACAGCTCCTGCTAATAATCGACCCGCTCCTCGACCGCGCTGCTCGGTCTAGTTTCGTTGGGGGTGCTGCAGGCGCACCGGAGTCAGAAAGACGGTAACGGGGAACGGCCCCAGACAGCGCGGTACCGAAAAGAGCAACCGACATTTTTTGATGTGCTGGGACTGCTGCAGCGGCAGTAATGGGCGAAGGAACTTTTGCTTAGGTCTCCCTGCGTAGTTCTCTCGGTGGCAGGAAGTCGGGAAAAGTCCGGCAGGAGCTGTGGGCGTGCTCGTCCTAACTTGCTTTGCTTACACCACCTACTGGCAATAGCCAATCTGAGATACTGCCTGCTGGTTAGCGACTCGCGGATTAGTTGTTGAAATACCAATTGGACAGAATCGTTTGCGCTCGGGAGCGCTAGGATACGGCAGATGAGCGCCTCCAGCGATGTGCCGTTCCGGGAACATCAGTCCATGCAGGTCACGGGTCGCCTAGCCCCGACGCCATCAGGACAGCTACACTTGGGCAATATTTGTGCCTTCGCAGCCGCGTGGCTGTCGGCGCGATCGCAGCAGGGACGCTTGTTACTGCGCATAGAGGATCTCGATACAACTCGCGCCCGCCCCGCTGTAGAAGCCGACCAGCGGCACGACCTCGAATGGTTGGGGTTGACGTGGGATGTGGAAACGCCGCGGCAGCAAGCACGCGATTACGAGGTGGTGCGCGAGCGCCTCAGCGACCGCACCTACTTCTGCCGCTGCACGCGTGCGCAAATTCGGGCGGGCGGCGGTACCTATCCCGGAACCTGTCGCGATCTCGGGCTGACGGCAGGTACCTTGCGCTTCCGACTGCCCCCCGGGGCGGTAGCGTTTCGCGATCGCTGTTGGGGCGAGCGTCGCATCGATCCCGGTCGCTTCGGCGACCCAGTGTTGCAGCGCCGCGACGGCATCTACAGCTATAACCTGGCGGTCGTTGCCGATGACTGGCGCGATCGCGTCACCGAGGTCGTACGCGGAGCCGACTTACTGGATTTTACCGCCGTCCAAATGCGCTTGTGGGAAGCGCTGGGCGCGCCGCCGCCTACGTGGTTGCACGCGCCGCTAGTCGTTGGGGCAAACGGCTGCAAGCTTTCCAAATCCCACAATGGTCTGGCGATCGCAGCCCTGCGCGCAGCCGGTTGGGAACCGGCACGCGTTTGGCAGTTGATACTGCCTTGGTTGGGATTGGCCGGCGAGTCCCTTGCCGACGCGCTCGAACTGTTCCAGCCCGAGCAGATGCGGCGCGGCCCGATCGTCCTTGTAGATTTAGTAGACGATCGCGTACCGGCGCCACAGGAGGACATGCGCTGGCGCGACGCTTTAGCGCCGTAGGGCTGTCGGGTCGAGTTCGCCCGGACTGACTGTCAAGCGCAGGGTTTGACCGCCACGCTGGATGGCAATGTCCAGCGGCTGCCCGATCGGCGTGGCTTCCACGATGTCTTGCAACCGTCCTGCATCGGTAATACGTTCGCCGCCGACTTCGATCGCCACGTCACCCGGTTGAACGCCCGCCTGAGCGGCCGGGCTGTTCGGGAGAACGCGGACAACCAATACCCCGTTCGTCTCCGGTAGAGGTGGGCTCAGCTCGAACTCGGCCGTTAGATCCCTCGCGGTATCCGGCGTCAGGGTCATCATGCGGATGCCGATGAACGGGTAGCGAATGCGCTCGCCCTGCGCCAATCGATCTTTGATGGCTTTCGCGCGATCGATCGCGATGGCAAAGCCGATGCCCTGGCCGTCGCTGCGGATCGCCGTATTGATGCCCACGACCTCGCCGCGATCGTTGAGCAGCGGTCCGCCGGAGTTGCCGGGGTTGATCGCCGCGTCAGTTTGGATTAAATCCAGGCGCTTGTCCGGGATGCCGACATCGCTGCTCGAGCGATCGAGCATGCTGACAATTCCCAACGTCACGGTGTTATCCAATCCCAGAGGGTTGCCGACCGCGATCGCCCAGTCGCCAACGCTGACTTGCGAGGAGTTGCCCAGTGGGGCAACCGGCAGGTCGGACCCGTCGATTTTCACGACAGCTAGGTCTGATAGCTGGTCGAGGCCGCGGACTCGACCTTGGAAACGACGGCCGTCCCGCAGCACGACCGTCACGGCATCGACACCGCTCACCACGTGGGCATTGGTCAGGACGATACCGCTGCTGTCGATGATAAAACCCGAGCCCTGACCGACTTCCCGGCGCGCGCGTTGCTGTGGCGGTGGGAAGTTGCGATCGGAGAAGAACCGGCGGAAGAACGGGTCGTCGTCGAACGGGTTGGCTTGGGCAACCGTGCGCTCGGTATTGATGCGGACGACGGCCGGACCTACCCGTCGGACAGCCGCGGCGACGAAATTACGCGTGCCGCTCGAAGAGGGGGCTTGGGCGACCTCGACCGGTGCGGATGCGCGATCGCCACTGTCCGCGATCGCGGGTGCGAATCCACCGGGAACGCCGTGCAACCCGATCGACGTCAGCACGACACTGAGGATGGCAACGACCAGATAGCTGCCGAGTTGACGAACGGCTTTGGGAATTAACATAGCTTGGGATACCTCCAGGATCTGAATTGAGCTGACGCAACTGCAGCAACGCAGCCGGCCGAGTGCTCGCTGTCAAAGACTCGATGGTATGAACTGAGTGTTCTGACCGGTTCGCCACGACTGCAGTTCGGAGTTCGCTGGTATCTGTCGGACCGAACAGCTGATTACACCATGCCAAAGATCGGAAGCTTTCTACCGGGCGAATTGTTGGTAGGCGACTGGTCGGCGATGCCGAAATACGTTACTTTGGCCGCTATGTATGATGATGACGACCCGATCGTACTCGCCGTCGATGACGAGCTCGACAGCCCGCTAGATCGGCTCGAGCCCGCCGACAGCGAGTCAGAACCGTTGCCCGATCCGGAGGCAATGCTCCTGCTGCTAGCCTCTCCGGAGGCAGCACAGCGGATGCAGGCTGCGCGAGCGTTTTGCGAAGTTGCCGATGAAAGAGCCGTAGTGCCGTTGATTGCGCTTCTCGACGACGTTTGTCCGCTCGTGCGCGTGAGCGTTGCCTATGCCCTGGGTCACAATCCCAGTCCGCATGCAGTCGAACCGCTGATCGCGCAGTTGGCAAGTGATTGGAACGGCTACGTGCGCAAAGGGTTGGTGTGGGCATTGGGGAACTGCCGCGATCGCCGCTCCCTGCAACCGCTGCTGCAGGCGTTAAGCACCGATGTAGCGGCCGTGCGCCTCTGGGCGGCGAGTGCACTGGTGCAGTTGATACAATTGAGCTACGAAGATTTAGTAATGGCAGTGCCGCCGACGATCGAAGCCCTGCGACGGGACGAGGTAGCTGCCGTTCGCAGTAACTGCGCTTGGACGCTGGGTCAGCTCTGCCGCGAGTTGCCGGGTAATGTGATTTACGCGACGGCCGTCGACGCGCTGCTCGAGGCCATGGTAGAAGACGAAGACTTGGGCGTGCAGGAGGATGCCAAAGCTGCCCTGCTGCGACTCGGCGACCCGCGTGGATTGCAAACGATCGAGGAACTGGAGCTTGAAGGGTTGTGTTGATGATCTCGCAGCAGTTCCCGTGCAGTAGCGGCTGCAGTGCGTCCGCAGACCGCCATGCAGCTATCCGATCTGCCTCAAACGCCTTCCCTAGACAGCCGCGATCGCCTCAAATCTGTTTGCCTCCGCTTGTCAGGCAGTCCTACCTCAATCTTCGCTCAGCTGAGCCGCCAACTCGCGCAGTAGCGTTTCCGGCGATCGCGGCTGCCATTGCAACTCCTGCCTTGCTTTGCTCGCGTCCACGCGCACGCAGCGATCGTAGAGATAATGCACCCGCTCGCGGCTGAGCGGTGGCTGCCAGCCCGTTAGCCGTCCGATCGGGTCGAGAATAGTGCCGAGTGTACGGACCAACCAACGCGGAATTTCGCGCGGACCCGGAATTCCGCGATCGCTGCCGGCAATCTCGAACATCGCTCGCGTTGTAAGCTCGCCCGCCGAGATAATATAGCGATCCCCCGCACGTCCTACCTCCGCTGCCCGCAGCATGGCATCAACTAAATCGTCGACGTGAACCACTCCCGTCGGGCGATCGCCGCCGGCCCAAACCGGTAGTTTGCCGCGCAAAAACAGCTGTAAGATCTTGCCGAAGTGCGGGTCGTCTGCACCTAGGATGCCGGCCGGCAAGACGCTAACCACTGGCAAGCCTGCTGCCGCGAACTCGTCGGCAACCTCCTGCGCGCGCAACTTGGTGCGATCGTAGGCAGAAGAAAAACCCGCCTGCTGGCGCTGAAAGGTTTCGTCTACAACGCGACCGCCCGTGTCGCCGAGGACGCCGATCGTGCTGCAATAAATCACTTTGCAAACGCCTGCGTCACGTGCTGCTTCCAACACCGCGCGCGTACCGTCTATGTTCGCGCGCTCCATGGCTATTTCGTCTACGATGCCGAGTTCGACATACGCTGCCGTATGGAACACAACGTCAGCCCCTGCGACCCCCCGTGCCAACGCGGCGCGATCGCCCAAGTCGCCCTCGATCGATTCCACTGGCAATCCTGACAGCCGCTGGCGATCGCTACTCGCTCGGACCAAACAGACAACCGTTGCTCCGTCGGCGAGTAAACGCGCGACTAAATGCGAACCGGTGAAGCCCGTAGCTCCCGTAACGAATGCCTTCATAGAACTACCTTCCGTATGAATGCAGGTGACGGCTGTCGCGGGGACAAAAGCCGCGCTCAAAGCGGCTTTTCATAGGCGCGGTAGGTTTTTGAGATCGTGCCGCCGGCGGCTTCGATCAGGCGCCGCGAGGGCGAGTTGTTGGCGAACACAAAGCCTAGCTCCGCCGTTTGGTAGCCTTTGTTCTCGCGCGTGCCGCCGATAAAGGCAAGGTAAATCAGTGCCAGCGGAACCATCTTGCGGCGGTACTCAGGGAGCGAACACAGTACGAGCACCCGGACGCGATCGATCTGGCGGCGAAACCATAAAAACTTCAGCAGCCCCCAAAGATTCAACCGGCCGTCGACGTGCTTGAGCGCCTGGTTATAGTCCGGCAGCGCCATGAAAAAACCCACCATCTGACCGTCACACTCGGCGATCGGGAAAATATCCGGATCGACCAGTGATTGAAGCGATCGCGCCTCCTCCATAAAATCCTCGCGCGTCCGCGGGGCCGAACTCCAGTTGTTGGCAAATGCGCGGGTAAAGAGGTCATACAGTGCGTTGACGTCTTCCTCAAACTCTTTGCCTCGCAACCGCAGCGGTCGGAAGGTCACGCCCGAAGTGATTGCCACGCGGTAGGCGCGAGCAAACATCTCCCGCGACATGCTGTCGGACCCGAATCGATACGAGTAGGCATCGATCGCCTGCATCCAGCCCGCCCTCTCCCAGAATTCGGCATAATAGGGCGGGTTATACGGCATCATCACGAACGGCTGCTCGAAGCCATCGACCAACTGCAAGCAGCGGATGTGGGTCGAGAGGTCGATCGGACCGCGCGCCAATTCCATCCCGCGCTCCCGCAGCCAGTCGCACGCTGCCGAAAGCAGCGCGTCGGCAACGGCAAACTCCGGCACGCACTCGAAATACCCGACTAGCCCAACGGAGCGCTCTTCGCGCTCGATCAACCGCCGGTCGATCGCCACGCCAACCCGCCCGATCGCCTCGGCATTCGGCTCGGCTGCTACCAGCGCGACGAAGAACTGACGCTCGCTGTCGTCGTCAGACGGTCGCTCGGGAGCGATTTCCTTGGCAATCGTGCTCCGCAGCGGCGGCACCCAGTTGGGGTCGTCGCGATACACGCGGGCAGGAACGTCTAAGAAGCGCTCGCGCTCTGCAGCCGTTGTCACCGGCTGGATCCGAATCTGTGGTGCTACTGCCGCCATTTGAGTCCTCTCTTCAGCCCTCGCGATCGCCAAACGCCCAGCGCGACGCAGTAAGATCTAGGCGCTGATGACCGGCTTATAGAGACGCTCGCGTGTGGCAACCATCGCGCTGACCAAACGGTCCATTTCCTCTTTGGTGTGCAGGGCGTTTGCCGTAATCCTCAGGCGGGGCTTGGCAATAAACCAAATTGGCGAAACCCAGATACCGTATTCGGACAGTAACGTGCGTCCGAAGTCCTTCGGGTTGAGTTCGCCGGGTAACAGCACCGGAATCACGTTGGTCTCGCCGATGGCGTGGAAGCCTGCGTCTTGCAAACGCGATCGCAAGTAGTGGGTGTTTTCCTGGAGGCGGCGTACCAGTTCGGGGCGGCTCATTACCTGGCGGATGCTCTCCAGGGCAGCTGCTGTCAGCGGCGGTGCCAGGGAAATCGTCCCGATCGAGGTGGGCGAGACATTTAGCAGTGGCACGAGTTCGGCAACGTGGGTGCTGATTGCCGCGCCTGCCGAGGCGGCAAACTTAGAGAAGGTCGTCATGATCAGAGGGATGACGCCGCGCTCGATTGCCTGTTGGGGCAGTAGCCCAAAATGGTCAAAAATACCGCCTCCGGACGGGCCGAGCGCGCCACTCGCGTGGGCTTCGTCTAATAGCAAGACACTGCCGTCATAGTTTTGCAGCACCTCAAGCATCTCCGGTAGCGGTGCGATGTCGCCATCCATCGAGAACACGGAGTCGGTAACAACTAATATACGATCGCCTGGTTTTACATAGCGGCGTAACTTGCGTGCCAAATCATCCGGATTGCAGTGGCGGTAGGACTTAACACGTACGTCGGGACTGTAGCCGAAGACTTTACCGGAGCGCGTACTGGAATTGGAGACTGCCGAGACGATGCAGCCGTGATTGAGCACGTCGGTTAGGATCAGGGTTTCGCGGGTGTGTTGGAACCCTGGCACCGGAATCGCGAGGTGGCAAAAGGCATCGACTAGAGCTTGAGCTGCCATCCACGCATTAATAAAAAGCTGCGTGTGGGGCAAGTGCTTGAATTCCGAAATCGTCGATTCGAGCTGGCGGTGCAAGTCAATGCGCCCGCTCAGCACCGAGCAAGAACTATTCGAGGTGCCAAGCTGTTCGATCGAGGCGATCGCTGCCTTGCGGACGGACGGTTCCTGTACTAAACCGAGAACGTCATTCGTGCAGAAAGTCGTAACTGTATGACGCTCTCCAGTCTCTGCTGCTTCGATTTCGACTAAGTTGCCATCTTTCCGGTGACAAATATATTCATCTGGATCGAGATCGCTTTCATACCAGCGCCGCACGTATTCCTTTACAACTTGCACGAGTCCACTCCTCTCTCCGGGTCGTAGCCGCCTTATGCGGCGCGGTCTGGCTGCGGAAATCAGCTTCTTAGTTAGGCTAGCGTATTGTGTGGCGAAAACGTAATAAATAAGGCAAAATACGCCTCACATATCGCCCATGGTGGGCATCCTACGCGCGCCCCTTAGCCCTGTCTGTTCATGTGTGACAGTTCAAAAGCTGGTCGCCGTCGGGCAAAACGAGCGTCGGGCCGCTATTGCAGGTGCTGTCGGCAAGCTATTCCCTCCGGCAACATCGCGGCCTGCTCTAGCAGCTTCAACCCCGATCGTTGGCTTCCTCTTTTCCTAACGTTAAGACTCATTTTTCCTCGATTATCTGCAGTTATCTACATCATTTAGAGCAAGCCATCGGCTTCCTCGATTAGCACCTGGAGGGCTTCTTGCATGGCAGTAGTTGAGGTTGTTGCCGTCCCAAACTGTCGGACGACTAAGCTAGCAGCGAGGTTGCCGAGAATGGCAGCCTCCCAGAAGTTGCCGCCCGCACAAATAGCTAAGGTTAACGCCGCAATAACGGTGTCGCCCGCTCCCGTGACGTCAAATACATCGGTGCGGTTGAATGCGGGAATATGCTCGACGGGGCGATCGCGCTGAAAGAGACTCATGCCGTCCTCACCGCGCGTGATCAAAATAGCTTCGGCGCGGGTGAGTGCGAGCAGATCGCAACCAGCGCGTACCAAACTGTCCGCATCGACGATCCCGTAGCCAACGGACTGCTCGGCTTCGGGCAAGTTGGGGGTAAAAATTGTGGCCCCAGCATAACGGTGCAAGCCAGTTTGGGCATCAACGGCAACGAGATTGCCTTGCAGCGCCGCAGCGATCGTGGGCGGGGAAAGCGCGCCGTCGCCATAGTCGGAGCAAACAACCGCATCGGTGTCTGCCAATTGTTCCCCAACGCGCGCGGCCAGTTCCCTTTGGAGGTCGGGAGCGGGCGGGTCGTCGGATTTGCGATCGATACGGACGATCTGCTGGGTAACGGATTGACGGGCGTGTCCGGAAATGCGCGTTTTGGTGACAGTGGGTCGGTCGCGATCGCTCAGAATACTGCGGGTGTCGATGTTGGCAGTCCCCAGCAGGTCGCGGAGCGCATCCCCCTGACTGTCGGCACCAATGTATCCAGCCGCGGTCACGTGCGCGTTGAGTTTAGCCAGGTTGTAGATGGCATTGGCCCCACCGCCGGGGATTTGACGGGTTACTTCGTGGCGCAGGATCAACACGGGAGCCTCGCGTGACAAGCGTTCGACTTGCCCGAAGAGGAACTCGTCGAGGGTGAGATCGCCGATGGCGAGCACGCGCGCGCGACTGAAACCATCCATCAGGTCCAGCAAACGCGGTTTGGCATCTGCCAGCCGGGTCCAAAAGTTCAAGTCGGTCATGGCGCGAGCGGTCCCAATTCAAGCGGATCGAGGCGATCCTGCTTCTGCTTGGCAGGTCGAAGGGGCGAGCGGACAAGTTCCCCTAGCTGAGGACTCCAAGCAACATTTCGAGCGACACTGATTGGCTGCTCGCAACCACCAGCGTTGTCGCTTACAAATCGGCCTTACCCCAGCTGGCTCAACACATGATTCTCGAGGCACAGATATATCCATTATCTGGGTGGGAAAGCTGCATCCCAGTCCGGCAAGCATCCGTTAGTCTGAAGTATTAGCAGAATACAGGAGTTGTTATGGTAGACGTCATGGAGATTCAAGTCGAACGTCAGCCAGCGCAGGAACGATTGGAAGAACTGGGCGTGGGGAACTGGCCGATCTGGACCAAAGCCATTTCTCAGTTCCGCTGGACCTACGACTCGCCGGAAACTTGCTACTTTTTGGCAGGCGATGTCATTGTCACTCCAGACGGCGGCGAAGCTGTACGCGTTGGCACAGGAGATCTTGTTACGTTCCCGGCTGGAATGTCCTGTACCTGGGATATCCGCAGCGGCGTGAAAAAGCACTATAAATTCAGCTGAGCGCGGCCGCCTGCACGACGGCTGCTAGCTGCATCCCGCGTCGCCTCTTGATCGCTTGCAGGCTTTGCGCTCAGATGCGATCGCCATAGGTCCTGATGGTGCAGAATACGAACTTCTAAGCCGTTCGCAATGCCGCTGGAGTAAACGCCGCTAGCATATCCGCGCTGTACCGCCTCCGTCACGACCAAGTCTTCTTGAATAAATGAGTCAAAAAAAGCGACTAGTTTATCGACCGATTCTGTTAGGTCCTGAATACCGTAGATCTCGACGCTGACCTGGCAGGTATCCGCATTCACTGGGTCGATGCGAATCCACGCCAAGCTGCCATTTGGCATGGCAACCAAGTGTAAATTCGGGAAGATTCCGTATGTCAGCAATTGGGTGCTGGCTCGATTGCTCAATCCCGCCAATACGGTATTGCCCGCTCGCCACTCCGGCGACACAAGCGAGTACAGCAGGTTAACGTACTTATCGAATTCATAACGATAGCCATCCACCGGTCCTTGGAGCGGGCTCAGGGTTCTGGGATGTACGATCTCGACGTGATAGTCGCACAACGTATTGTCGTGATAGACCTTCCAGTTGCAACGCGGATAGTATTGCTTCCTTACCAGCAACTGGGTCTTCGGGTGGTGCACGCCCGCAAGATCCCGTGCCAAAATTCCTAGGTATGTTTGCGGTGGCGCGGCCGTACCGTCTAAGTTGACAAACAGAAAGCCTTCCCACACCTCCACTCGCACCGGTGTCAATCCATAGTCCTCGCGCCGGAAGCTCTCAGGAAAGCGATCTTCCGCAGGCACCCCCCGCAGTTGCCCGTCCAGCCCAAAAGTCCAGGCATGATAGGGGCAAACCAGCCGGTGGCATTTCTGCAGGCCGGGTTGCAAGCAAATCTGCGCGGCGCGATGCGTGCAAACGTTGTGGAAGGCGCGCAGTTGACCGCCGCGATCGCGCGTCACGATCGTGCTCAGTCCCGCCACATCTCCAACCCACACGTCTCCCGGTTCCTGCAGACCACTAGCATCGCCAGCATAGATCCAAGCTGCCGGGAATACGCGCTCGCGCTCTAGTGCAAGCACGTTGGGATCGGTGTAAGTCCAGGCAGGCAGAAAGCGCGCTGAGCTGCGATCGCGCAAGGTAGCAAACTGCTCGGGTGACATGGCTTCTAGGGGACGGATAAATTTAATTTGAAAACGCGATCGAGCTGTCGGTAATATCGATCGCAACATTACGGCAATTTCCAGAGAGGATACTTGCAGAACCGGTCGCTAGCACCACAGCCCCCGTACCGATAGCACCGCGCCCCCCTCAAACTGCCAAGGCACCTGAGTTTCCACGCAAGAGTCCGGCAATCTCTTCGCGGTAATCGTTGAACCGTGGCAGTCCGCGCGCGGAAAACGGTCGCAGTCCGGTTTTGTCCTGGGGTAACTGCACGTGGACTTCGCGCTGAACCCTACCGGGTTGCGCGCTCAACACGTAGATTCGCTGTGCCAGATAAACGGCTTCTTCGATGTCGTGAGTGATCGTCAATATAGTAGTGCCGGTTCGCCGCCAGATTGATAAGAGAAACTGCTGCATCGTCTCTTTGGTTTGAACGTCCAGTGCACCAAACGGTTCGTCCATTAGCAACACCCGCGGTTCGCAAGCTAACGCTCGTGCGATTGCCACCCGCTGCTTCATACCGCCAGAGAGGGCTTTAGGATGGGCGCGGGCAAACCGAGTTAATCCGACGATGTCGAGATAGTAGCGGACGCGCTCGCGTCGTTCCAAGCGGGGCAGTCCTTGTAGTTTCAGCCCGAACTCCACATTCTGTGCCACCGATAGCCACGGATAAAGCGTGTAACGCTGGAAGACCATGCCGCGATCGCTGCCCGGACCGATAACGCGCGCGCCATCGACGGAAATCTCGCCCGACGTCGGCCGCTCAAGACCGGCAATCAGCCGGAGCAGCGTCGATTTTCCCGAGCCAGATGCACCGACCGCGCAGACGAACTCGCCGGTTTCGATATGCAAGTTGATGTCGTCAAGAGCGCGAATCGTCCCGTGTTTGGTTGGGAATTCCTTAAAGAGATGGCTGACTTCTAAATGCACGATTTCGATCTCGCAATTGTAGTGTCGGAATTACAGTGTCGGAATTACAGCTTGGGAGAAAGTCAGCACCGCTTGCAGTTGGTTGCGATCGCGATCGCTCCTGTGGACGTTGAGGCGATTGCCTGCCGCAGGGTGCAAGCTTACAACTCTTACTCAGTCGACCATCTGCACGTGGCGCGTAACAAGCCGCGGAACGACAGATCGATCGCCACACCAATTGCGCCGAGTACGATCAAGCACGCGAAGATCTCGTCGGTGTTGAGGAATTTCTGAGCGATGAGAATGCGCTTGCCCAAGCCTTGTTCTGCAGCAACCAGCTCGGCAACCACGACTAAACTCCAAGAGGTAGCAATGTTGATGCGGAAGGTGTCGATAATGTTGGGGACGACATAGGGAGCGATCGCCCACAACAGCACCTGCAAGCGCGATCCGCCAAGCGTATAAGCGGTCTCGATCAGTTCTTTCGGCACGAACTTCACGGCATCCATAATCATCAGGATGTTGAAGAATACCGTTCCGATGAAAATTAGAGCGATCTTCGGTTCCTCACCGACCCCGAGATAAATAATCAGCAGCGGTACGAATGCCGGCGCGGGCATGTATCGCAACAGTCCGGAGAGCGGTTCTACTAACGCGCGGATGCTGGCGAATGCGCCCATGGTAATTCCGAGCGGGACCGACAGCAGCGCTGCCAACCCAAAGCCAGCGGCAACGCGCAAGCAGCTGGCAAGGGTATCCTGCAGAAGATGTCCTTCAGCGTACAGTCGTCCGAAGGCTCCAACCACTTGCTGTGGTGTCGGCAGGAAGGCAGAGTTGATGCCCGTGAAATTGGAGAGCGCCCACCACGCAGCAAACGGCAGCGCGATCGATAACCCGGCAAGGACATAGGACAGCGCTTTCGGAATCTCTTCGGCGATGCCCCAGAGTAACGTGGGCGGCAACCCGCGCAGCAGCGGCTGCGATCGCTCGGATGCGGTTTTCGGGATAGTCTCCATCACAATCGCTGCGTCTCCATTCGTGGGTCGGTCTGGAGCTGGCGATGGCTAAACGAGCTCGACGCCACTATCTTCGGTACGCTATCAGTCCCCATTGCGCTCCGCGAAATTGCGTACGAAGCGATCGTCGAACAATCGACTCATGTCGGGCTTTTCAGGGATGAAATCGACGCTCACCATAAAGTCCGCCATGCGTTCGGCCGCAAAAGGCATGTTCGCCATCGAATCGCCGTCACTAAAGGCTTCGAGATTTTCCTCGATGGTGAAAATCTTCGTACCTTCTTTAAGGAGCTGCAGTTCTTCAACACTGACTTCTGCTCGCTTGGCCATAATCTCATCGGCACGTTCGGGATTCTGCTCGATGAAATTCAAGACGGCAAACCAAGTATCGACCAGCGCTTGGACCTGGTCGGGTCGCTCGTCGATCAACGTTTGACTGGTGACCAATAAGTCCGGAATCGCGCCGGGAAACTCGGCTGAGGTCACGAGTTCTTTGCTCCCTTCACGCTTGAGCGCTGTCAGATAAAACGGAGCGTATACGGCTACCGCATCGACTTTCTCGGCTGCAAAAGCAGCGGCAGCAGCCCCCGTCTCCAAGTTGACGATATCCACCTCGCTGCGAGCGTATCCGTTTTCTTCGAGGGCTAGCGTCAGCAAAAAGTCACCCACAACACCTTCTTCAAGTGCGATCTGTTTGCCCAGTAAATCCTCTAAAGAGTCGATCTCATCAGTGACGATAACCTTGTCGTTGCCGAACGAATTGTCGTTCACTAAAACGACGACTTCACCCTTCACAGCAGCATCGAGAAACGAAACCGTGTCGTTCAGCGTTTGGCAGTTGGCATCGAGCTGACCGGCTGCCATCGCTTCCAGCGATGATAGATAGCCATCAAACCAGCGGAGTTCGACATTGGCACCATTGGCTTCGAACAATCCTTCCTCTTCGGCGATCGCCCACGGCCACCAGCCAGCCCAGCTGCTATAGCCCATTACCACGGGAGGCCCGTTGTCAACGGCCGAAGCTGACGTTGATTCGGAACCAGGAGCGGTCTCGGCAGGCGGCTCGCTCGATGAGTTGCAGCTCGCAACGAGCATCAAACTCGCTAAAAACAAGGCACAGCGGGAGAAGAATTTGTTGCGTCTCATGGTGCATGTTGGGTTAAGTTTTCGATTGCGATGCGGAGAATTAAGTACCTAGATGCGAGGGGAAGTTTGCGCTCGGGAGTCGCTTTAGTGGGGAGCGATCGCGCGTTTGGAACCGCGAGCAACACAGCTGCGTACCCAGTCGAACCACACATTCAATCCGCTGCTGGTTTTAACCGAAACGGGCACGATCGTGGCATGGGGGTTGACTTGTCGGACGTTTGCAGCAATCCGTTTCGGGTCTGCATCGAGGTACGGTGCAAGATCGATTTTGGTAATTAGCAAGCAGTCGGCTTCGCGAAACATAATGGGATATTTCAGCGGTTTGTCTTCACCTTCGGTAACGCTTAACAGCGCAACTTTGGCATGCTCGCCGACTTCAAACTCTGCCGGACAAACGAGATTGCCAACGTTCTCCACGAACACTAAGTCGAGATTGCTGGGATCGCACTCGCGCTCGAGTTGATGCAGCCCGCCAGCGACCATCTTCGAATCGAGGTGGCAAGCCCGCCCAGTCGTAATTGCCACGACCGGACCCCCAAAACGGCGCAGGCGATCGGCGTCGAGTTCGGTGGTCATATCGCCTGCAATTACCCCAATTGCAAACTCAGCGCTCAACGCCGCGAGCGTTTTTTCTAACAGTGCTGTCTTGCCTGCACCGGGACCGCTCATGACATTGAGACACGTAATTCCCCATGCATCGAAGTGCGCGCGGTTGTGGTCTGCTCCGGCCTGGTTGGCGTGGAGGAGGTTTATTTCGAGAGCGGCATCAAGGGTTTGGTGCATGGTGGCGACGATCGCGGGCGATCGGACGGAAATTCATCGTTTAGCTGAGAGACTTGCGTAACCGGTGCGGTCTGGGAGTGACTCAACCGGAACGCTGCCGAGCCGGACTACCCTGCAGCTCGACCAACTGCTAGCGCGGTATACTCGACGCGCTCGATTTTGAGCTCGCGACCGGATCGAATATCGTCCATGGGAGCGTTACACATCGGGCACTCATAGTGCCGTCCGATTTCGGGTTCGTATTCCGCTTGGCAGCTATGACAGAACGCGATGAGGGGGGTCGTGCGAATGGCGAGCGAGGCGCGATCGAGGAACGTGCCTCGCGTGTGAGCAGCGAAGGCAAACTGCAGGCTCTCCGGTTCGACACAAGTAAAATCCCCCACGACGAGATGCAGCGTTTCAATGTGCGGGCGGCCTTCAACTTCCCACCAGTCTCTTATGGTGTGGATGAGGGCTTTGGTCATGTCTGTTTCGTGCATGGTTGCTCGTGAGGTAAAGCAAATCGCAATCGCCCGGCTGGAAATTTAAACCCAATCGCTGCCCAAGTCGGGTTGCGGTTCGGTATGGATGTAGCCCGGGCGCTCGCGGCGCGGCAATTGACCCGACAGCACGAGATGGGCCATCGCGTCGCAGATGACCCGCGTTGCCATCAGCGACGTGACGTCGCTGATGTCGAAGGGCGGCGAAACTTCAACGATCTCGAGCCCGCACACCGGTGCGCGACCGACGATTTTGCCGAGCAACGCCAATGCTTCGCGCGGCAACAAGCCGCCCGGCTCCGGCCAGCCCGTGCCGGGGACAAACCCGGCATCAATACAATCGATATCGAAGCTGATGTAGACGCAGTCGGTGCCGTCGAGCGCCCGCTCCAGGGCGAACTCGACTGCCGCATCGATTCCCATTTCCGTGATATCCGTGACGGTAAGGATATTCGTGGCGCGATCGCGGCAGACCTTCACCCCCGGGCGCGGCACCTGCCAGCCGCCGATGCCGAGCTGGACTAGGTTTTTGGCCGGAGCGTTCTTCATGTTCGTGGCGTGAAACCACGGACAGGTGTGCATGCGCTCGTCGAGGTCGGTTTCTTGGGTGTCTACGTGGCGATCGAAGTGAATGATACCGACTTTCTTGTCGCCGAGGTGCCGACAGACTCCGCGGACGGTGGGGAATCCGATCGAATGGTCGCCGCCCAAGATAATTGGAAATGCACCGGAGGCGAAGACGTGAGCGACCCCGCGCGAAATCTGATCGAACGACTTCTCGTTATTAGCCGGGATCGTAAAAATATCGCCTACATCGCAAAGTGTAATCTGCTCGCGCAAGTCGACGCCTAGCTCGAAGTTGTAGGGCGTATACAGGGCCGAAATACGGCGAATTCCCTGGGGACCGAACCGCGTTCCCGGTCGATAAGTCGTACCCGAATCGTGCGGTACGCCTACGATCGCGACGTCGTAATTGCCAACCTCGCGGACGTCTTCGAGATAGGGTGCCTTCAAGAAAGTATTGATTCCCGCATAATGAGGGAGCTCGCCACGTGAAAAAGTGGGAATCGAGCGATCGCGAATGCTATCGGCAGCTTCCAAACCGAATTCCAAGCCGCGATCGACCTCTTGTTGCCACCCGGTCAAGGGCAACTGGGCCTCGCGAGCGAGCGCGCGATTGGCTTCGGTGTCGCCGCCATCCGGCGGCTGAAAGGGTGGGGATCCGGTCATTATCTGATTGCAGTAGGCTTTGGGTCTGGGCAACTCTATCAACTGAACGAAACCAATCCAACAAAAAAAACCGCGGGCAGACAATAGCAAGTCACACGAGGTTTCGCGTGCATGCCATCAATCTCTCCCGGGCTTTTGTCCCGCCGTGTAACCTGCCGGGGCGATCGCGCCCGATGGCAAGCTGGCTTCTCTCGGACCAGACATTCGAAACCGTTCGAACCGGAACCCTAGAAGCAATCTTATTGTGCCAACCTAGTCCCCCTTATTACGCTTGGAATGCCGCTAAAACTCGCAAGCATTGCAAACAGAGCAAAACACTCTGTTGGAGCGTAAAAAATGTGTTAGGGGGACACAGTTTAGAAACAACATGATGTTGGCTTCAGCATAATCATTCTCGCTGCTTTGTAAAGTAGTCTTTGCTACAAAGCTTGTTGATACATCACAACGGGACTGTTAACCTGATGTTCAATTCCTTCGCGTTCCGTCCGAGCAACCTCAGCAGGACGACCAACATCGCCGAATGGGGCGCGCGTGCCCCAACACAAACTGACTGCAGCCCAATATTGAGCTTAGTCTCGCTCCGGGAAATTTTTACAAATTTGCGCTCAGATGCGACTTTGTCACGAAACCCTGGCTCGCCTAACCAGTCTTTCGATTTGCGTGTGGGGAGCACAGACTTGCATTCTTATTTGCTGCACGAGCAAACAGCGCAGACCTCAGCCTAGATGTAACTGGTGTGTTGGCGTAGCAGTTGAGGAGCTGGTTCGAGCATTTCAAGCCTGAATCGAACGAAGATTTGTAACTTCCGTTCTGGAGACTGTCCAGACACTCCCTTTCGTTGTCATCGCAGTTCCGACGGCGATCGCGTTGGGTATACTACTTGAGAAACGATAGGCTTACGGTCCCGCCCGCGCGTCGGGGTTACTTGCGATGCCGCTGAAGCTCCACGCCCTTTTGACCGTTGTCTTGCACGTTGCCGGTAAGCTTACCGGTCTTGTCGGCGCGCTGTACTATGGAGCGTGGCTGTTGGAGTGGTTGGATAATCCACCTCCGTTGCCGGGCAGACTGCCGACGCCACTTGTCGGTCTCATCTTAGCCCTGGGGATGCCGCTGTTCATCTTGCTGGGTGGAGCAATTCCAGTCCAGATCTGCAAGCGGCTGCTCCCGGCACGTTGCCCGAGTTGCGGGGGGGCGACGTTTGCCTTTCGGGTCAATCCGCGTTTTTCTTATTGCTGTCGCTCGTGCTCGAGCGTTCGCTCGGTGGGGTTCAAGCTCGCCCGCAGTTGGTTTTATCGCTAGTCTTCGTGATAACTCCCCGGTCGGCTAGCGGTCGGCTCGGCAACCGGTTAATTCAGCGACTGACCGTCACGTCAAAAGCAAACTCGAAAGGCGTAAAGTCCTCCCCGGCTTGAGGCGAGCCGCTGAGCTGCAAGCGATAGGCACCGGGATCGGGAAAGGTAAGTTCGGCTCCGGGAATGCCTGCGTAACGTTCGGCGTCGACGGGCTGCAGCGGTGGCGTTAGTAATGGCGGTTCACCGGCGTTAAGCGGCAAGGCATACACTGCCAGCGAACAGTCGCATTGTGACAGTGGGATCGTGCGACCGCCTCGGCGCGTCAGCGCGAACCACGCTAGGGTCGGCCGGCCAGCCTGCGGCGTGTCGTCGGGCTCGATGTGGAGCGTGGCACCGACGTCGTTCTGAATCTCGACTTGATGCGCGCTACCGGGAACAGACGCGATCGCGCCCCAGCCCACAACCAACCCGACGATCGCGGAGGCGATCGCGTTATGACGGCGTCTGATCTGTACCATCGGCATCTCCACGGATAAATAACGATGTGAACCAAACCGATCGTGCGAGAAAAACTGCAGCTGTGCCACCCACCAGCAGAACGACACGCGCTCGGGTGCCAAGAGTATCGCGCGACGAACCGAGATAGTGCGACCCCACCAGCAACGCATGGGCTGCTACCAATCCCAACGCCGGAACGCTCAACAGGTGCAGCCGCCGCCAGTTCGGGCCGAGCCACTTTTGGGCGCGATCGCAACTGGTAAGGGCAGCAGGCGTGAGCAGGAGCAACGCGACAATCCCGAAGAGCACGCCCCACCGGTGCAGCGGCAGCAGAAACGCGATCGCCTGCGGGTTCCAATTCAGCGCGTGCTCGCTGGTGTGGGCGGCGTGAACCAAGGCAAGGATATAAGCACCGACGCCGAGCGCGCGACGGAAGTGCAGCGGGGCTGCCCAAAGACGGGACAGGGGGCGAGCGGCAAGTGCCAACCCCAGCAGCAGCAGCGAAGCGTGACCGGAGTAATCGGTCATTTCATTGCCGGAGCGCACCAGCATTAGGATGCCGATACCGAGTGCGATCCAGCTGCCCAAGCGAAACAGTTGACTGCGACGATCGCGGCTAAGGCGCGCGGCGACCGTCCCGACGCCAACCATCATCGGCAGGGTGCCGGCTCCGAAGGCAAACATTGTGGCAGCACCGAGCCAGACACTTCCAGTTTGGGCGGCGGTAATTTGGGCGGCGTAGAGAAAGCCGCAGGGAATTAACCCCCACACTGCGCCCAGTCCGAGCGGCGTCCACCAGTGCGTCGATCGCGCTAGGGTTCCCATCCCCAAATGCAAGCGCTCCTGCAGTCGGGCAGCCAGCGGGTGTAGCAGTGGCACCCGCGGCAGGACGTCCGGTGCGAGCTGGGCGATCGCCCACCAGATCAATAACAGACCGGTGGCAATTGTCAAAAGCTGCCGCAGGTCGCTGCCGACACCGGCCATCTGACCGCCGGCAACCAGTACCGAGCCGAGTCCGCCGATTGCCGCGCCGACGACAGCATAGCTGGCAAGACGGCCGAGATTGAGCAGCAGGTGGAACCGCCATGCGCTAGCAGCAGTCGGGGCTGACGACTTAGCTGTTGTGGGGGTTGCATCATCGGCCGAGCCCGCGCGGGTTAGGGAAAACGCCACGGTCAGGGGGCCGCACATGCCCGCGCAATGTCCGAAGCTTCCTAAAAATCCCAGCAACGCGATCGCGAGTAAGTCGAGCACGAACCTCGAGTTTTTCTCTTTCGCTTTTCCTGACTATCTTGGCACGAAGGTCGAGATACAGGAGGACGGTCCGCATTGAAGGCACACTCTACCCAGATGACAATCGCGCGACTACTCCCGCATACCCTTCGTTAGGGGATAGACAACTGAACCGTGTTGCCCGGGTATCGCGACTCGCAAGACCCTTGCCCGATGAGCAATTCCTCCCAGCGCGGCCGCTTCCCGGCAGAAATCATTTCCGCTTGCGTTTGGCTCTAAGATTCCTTCCCCCTCGGCTTCCGCGACATTGAGATGATGATGTTCTACCGCCGCATCCAGGTCATTGTCTAGTCAATTTGGAAGTGGGCCGCAAGTTCGCCCAAGCTGACGCCAACCAAATTCGTCGCCATCGCCTCAGACCCGCCGACAAGGTACAGCTTGACGAAGCCGTCATCAAAATCAAACGCAAACAGGACTATTTCTGGCGAGCTGTCAACCGGCAATGTCAGGTCATCGACATCCGGTCATCGACAATCTAATACAGAGCCAACGATATGAGGCAGCCGCCGACACGTTCTTTCGCAAACTCCTCAAGCCTCAAGATCGTCCTCTTCGAGTGCTCGTCACAAACAAACTCAAGAGCCAGGGTGCGCCGAAGCAGAAGCTGCTTGGAAAGGTGGAGCACTAACAGCACATGAGCTTGAACAATCGAGCGGAGAACCCGCACCGAGTAACGCGAGTGAGGGTAAGGCGGATAGCTCGGTTCAAATCTCGAGGTCAGGCTAGGGCTTCCGGTCAGCCTTCGAACCAATACGAGGATATTTCCACCCTCATCAACACAAACTTTGCACAATATCGGGAAGTCAGCCAACGATGTGAAAGTTGGCAGAATTTGACAGGAATGAGCGCGGCTGCGTAACGAACGACCCGAGGCATTCATCCGAAAAATATGGTCGATTTTCTGATGCACGCCCGTTCAATTGACAATACCCTTTTGCTGGTACCGCCGCTTGCCCGGCTACTTTGCCGCAGGGCGGCCAGGGAACCCAAAGACGCGATCGCGGTGCGGTCTCCACTGACTGCATTCGAACGGTAGACTCGATAGGTCCGCGCGGTTTGCCACCGTTCGCCCACTTGCCATACGAGGATTTGCCGTGCCGGAATCGTCTTCTAAATCTTCTCCTGCCAAGCGATCGCTAACTGGAATTGCCGGGATCGTCGCGATTGCCACGCTCGTCAGCAAAGTGTTCGGGCTCGTGCGCGAACAAGCGATCGCGGCTGCGTTCGGTGTCGGTCCGGTGGTCAACGCCTACGCCTACGCCTACATTGTGCCGGGATTCTTGTTGATATTGCTCGGCGGCATCAACGGTCCGTTTCACAGCGCCCTGGTCAGCGTCCTGTCGCGACGCGATCGCTCCGAAGCCGCGCCGCTCGTGGAAGCCGTTACGACGCTAGTCGGCTCGCTGTTGCTGGTGGTGGCGATCGCGTTGATCTTCTTTGCCGGATTTTTCATCGATCTCGTCGCGCCCGGTTTAAGCCAAACGCCAGAAGGCGTGCAAGTCCGCTCCGTCGCTATCCTGCAGTTGCGGATTATGGCTCCAATGGCGGTGCTGGCTGGCGCGATCGGTATCGGCTTCGGCACCCTCAACGCCTCCGATCGATACTGGCTGCCGAGCGTGAGTCCGCTGTTTTCCAGCCTGACCGTCATCGTCGGTTTGGGTGGATTGGTTTGGTACTTGGGCGACGATTTGCTCGATCCGTCAGCGGCGCGATTGGGGGGGATCGTGCTTGCTGCGTGTACTTTACTCGGGGCGGTTTGGCAGTGGTTGATGCAGCTGCAGGCTCAGTGGCGATCGGGTATGGGGTCGCTGCGGTTGAACTTCAACTGGCGCACTCCGGGCGTCCGCGAGGTGGCAAACGTGATGGCTCCGGCAACGCTGTCATCGGGCATGCTGCATATCAACGTTTACACCGACTTGTTTTTTGCGTCCTATATCGAAGGTGCCGCAGCCGCGATGAAGTACGCCAACCTCATCGTGCTGACGCCGCTCGGCATCATTTCCAATGCCCTGCTCGTGCCGATGTTACCCGTGCTGTCGCGCCTGACCGCACCCGAAAGCCGCACCGACCTCAAGCTGCGCATCCGACAAGGGATCGTGCTTTCGGCGCTGACGATGCTGCCGCTGACGGCCGTATTTCTATCGCTGTCCCAACCGATTGTGCGGTTAATCTACCAACGTTACGCCTTCGATGCTGCGGCTACGGACTTTGTGACGCCGGTGCTGATGGTCTACGGCTTGGGGATGTTTTTCTATCTCGGTCGCGACGTGCTCGTGCGCGTGTTCTATGCCCTTGGCGACGGTGCAACTCCCTTTCGCATCAGCATTGCCAACATCTTCCTCAACGCCGTTCTCGACTTCTTCCTCGTTCGCGCCCTCGCGACGCCAGGATTGGTACTAGCGACCATCGGGGTCAACATCACGTCCATGGCCATGCTGCTGTGGATTTTGCACCGCCGACTGGGTGGGTTGCCGTTGCTGGATTGGAACGGAACGATCGCGGCTCTGTGCGGCTGTAGCGCGATCGCAGCGGGAGCGAGCTGGGGGGCAAGTCAGCTGTGGGAACGCGTCCTCGGCAGCGAGCAGTGGTGGCTGCAAGCCCTGGAGCTGGGAGTTTGTGCGGGGCTAGCGATCGCGCTTTTCGGCATCCTCGTCTTACAACTACGGCTTCCGGAAATGCAGATTCTCACCGCGCGGCTGTCGCCAATACTGCAGCGTTTCAGTCGCCGTCGCTAGCAATCTGTCGAATGCATCATCGGCATTCTCGCTCAAGAAACCGAATAAGCCGAGGCGCGCCCCGCCCTCGAACAGCGGTACGCCGCGATCGACGCCCTGCCCGACTGGCTGAGCACTACCGCGCGATCGCCCGCATGGCTCTTGAAGACAACCCGCAGGTGCTTGTCGCCCTTGGTTTCTGCCTCCCGGCAACGCCCGCCGCGATCGCCGCGATCGAAGAATGCTTCCACCCGATTGCAATCGGCACGACCGCAGAAGATTGGATTAGGCTGTACGTACCTACCGCTGCCGAAGAAACGATGCTCGGACAACGCAACGCAGGCTACACCGCCAGTTGGGTCGCGCAAATTGCCGATATTCCCCAGCTCGAATGGGACGAACTCGCCGCTCCCCTGGCAACCCCCTTCCTGGAATGGGAGTGGCTGCACAACCTGGAAACCTCCGGTTGTGCAACCCCGCGCGAGGGTTGGCAGCCCGTCCATCTGGTCGTCCGCCGCGATCGCCAATTAGTGGCAGCGGCTCCGCTGTACGTCAAAGGCCATAGCTACGGCGAGTTTGTCTTCGACCACCAGTGGGCCGAACTTGCCTACCGACTCGGCGCGCGTTACTATCCCAAGCTCCTAGGCATGACGCCGTTCACCCCGGCTGTCGGCTACCGGTTCCTAATCGCACCTGGCGAAGACGAAGCCGCCCTGACCGCGCTGATCGTTGCAGAAATCGATCGCTTTTGCGATCGCGAGCAGCTCGGCGGCTGTCACTTTTTATTCGTCGATCCCGACTGGCGATCGCTGCTAGAAACCCTGGGCTTCAGCAGTTGGATGCACCACAGCTACATTTGGGGCAACAACAACTATCAAGGCTTTGACGACTACTTGCAAACCTTTAATGCCAATCAGCGTCGCAACATCAAAAAAGAGCGCAAGAAAGTGATGAATGCCGGGTTGCGCGTGGAGGCTCATGTCGGGGAAGAGATCCCACGCAGCTTTTATCCGCTAATTTATCGATTCTACAGCCACACCTGCGATCGGTTTTTCAGTTCGAGCAAATACCTGACGCGCCAGTTCTTCGAACAGCTCTATCCCAACTACCGCGATCGCGTTGTGACCTTCGTCGCCTACCCCGAAGACGAACCGCATCCCGTTGGGCTGTCTTTCTGCATCCGCAAGGGCGATCGCCTTTATGGGCGTTACTGGGGTTGCTTCGAAGACTACGATTGCCTGCACTTCGAAGCATGTTATTACAAGCCAATTGAATGGGGAATTGCACAGGGCATCAACTCCTTCGACCCCGGGGCGGGCGGCCGTCACAAACGGCGACGAGGCTTCCCGGCAACGCCCAACTTCAGCCTGCACCGCTTCACCGATCCGCGCATGGCGCAGATCCTGCAGCACTACATCGGCGAGATCGACGCCGCCGAGCAAGAGGCGATCGACGCCATCAACGACGAGCTACCCTTCAGCAAACGTGAAGTCGCCCTCGATCCAGAAGCACTTTCGGAACGGGCGCCATCGAAGTAAAAGCAATTCCCTAGAAAAACCAGAGCTGCTAAGTCTATTTCCTAAACCAGGTCGAGATCGTCAAAATGTCAAAATACTGAGGAGCAAAGCTTCCATATCCAGTATCAAGCAAGACTGATGGGAGTACTGGGACAATGTGGACATGGTACTTTTCGAGATTTTGAAAGAGAACTTTCCGAAGGGTACTTCGAACAATTGCCGGATTGAGGCGTCCCGGCGGCTGAAATAGCCTTGATGCCATGCCAACCTTCGGTCGCGGGCGAATTAATTGAGGTGCCCAGAAGCAAGACAATGAGGAAGATAGGCAAGGGAAATCCTCCCAGAAGACAAGGTTGAGAAGATGGGATGCGCCGAGTTCCCCAGAAGACACGGTAGAATTCCTGACCCCACACATTGCTTCAGTCAGGAAAAGTCCGAAACGTAACCCAGCTTTACTCTAGAGTTTTTCTTAAGGAGCCTGCTGAATAATCCAGGGCAAGGCATTCCTCTCGGTACAGAAACTTGGAGACGTGGGCGATTGTCTGTAGAATACCTGCCGCATCCAGCTTGGAAGCACTATTTTTCCAGAAGCTTCTATTACCGATCGAAAGGTGATTTAACCGGTTAACGTAAATTAAATTAAGACTTTGCAAGGATGTTTCGCTTGCCTATTCGTAACTATGCTTCAGAGATTTGATACGACTCCGACGGCGTCGGTCCAATACCTCCAGCGGTCGGCGCGATCGCGTCCCGTCGGCTGGTAAATTGGCAGGTGTAAACTCACCCCACACCATTTGCACCATGGTTAGAGTAGACCGCAAACGCCTTATCCTCGACCACGTCAGCCGTTCGCTAAGCCTCGGTTCGACACCCTCATCCCGCCCGTTAGAGAAAGACATTCGCAAGCAACGCGTTATGGACCATATTCGCCGCACGCGCGGCTAATCTGCCCCAACCGCGTTCGCTCGATTTCTCAATTTGTTTCTCAATTCCTCAACTCTCAATTGGTTTGAAAAGCAGACAGCATCGTTCTCGGTGCTGTTTTTTTATGACTTCGCGGGAAATCACGGTTAGCCTTCAGGAGGGCGAACGGCATTTCTCTCACACCGAGTGCTGCCACGGTTAGATTAAGCTGGTAGTACGAACGATCTTGGTAGAATTGTGCTAGTGCCTGAAATTTAAAGTTTGGGGCACTATATCTGTTAAGTTTTCGCCACATTCCCCAGGATCGACTCTAGCTGCGGGATGTCATCCGCGCGTCGCGCGATCGCGCGTACTGCAAACCCTCATTTCCTCGTTGTACGTCACCTGCAGCGTCAAAAGTAGGATTGACAGCGTTTCTGACCCTAAATATAGTGGAGCTCTAGCCACAAATGCAGTCAGATGATTTCGATATGGTTAAAGAGCTGAAAATGAGACGGCAGCGCACTGCCGATTTTCCTGCGTCGGCCCCGGCCGCAAATCCGGTATTTTTTCGGACCTACAGTCGGCGCAACCAGGGCGTCCGCGAGAGCTGGCAGCAGGTGTGCGATCGCGCCCTGGGTGGTTTGATCGAGCTCGGTCAGTTGACCGATGCTGAAGCCGATCTGGTCGAGCGCATGATGCGATCGCTGCGAAGCCTGCCCTCCGGTCGCTGGCTATGGGTGGGCGGTACGCAATGGTTGGAGAACCCGCAGAATTTTTCGGGAGCTTACAACTGCACGTCGACGGACGTGGTGGACTGGGATGCCTTCGGCTTGATGATGGATTTGGCAATGATGGGGTGCGGGACGGGTGCCGTCTTGGAGCGCCGCTATATCAGCCAACTGCCATCGATTCGCAACCGCCTGAACGTGAGTGCGATCCGCGAGATCGGTCGGGTGTCGCCAGCGGAGCGCCGCGAAACGACTGACGTGCGCGTTGAAAGCGCAGATCGCGTCAATATCTGCGCGGGTGACAGCCGCCTGGGTTGGGTGAAAGCCTATCAAGCACTGCTGGAGTTGTCGTCGGACGATCGCTTCGCCGCCGAGATCGAGGTGGGGATCGACCTCGGGCACATCCGACCGGCTGGGGAAACCCTCAAGGGCTTCGGTGGCATGGCCAATCCGGTGAAGCTACCGCAACTGTTCCCGCGTGCGGCCCGGATTTTGAATCGCGCGATCGGCCGGCAGCTCGATGCAGAGGAGTGCTGCTTGCTCATTGACGAAGCTGCGGCGACGATCGTGGCCGGGAATATCCGCCGCAGTGCGGGGATGCGTCAGTTCGAGGGAGATTCGCCACTGCTGAAGCAGAATCTGTGGCAGCCGGACGAAAACGGCAACTGGCGCATCGACCCCGATCGCGATGCCCTGCGCATGGCTAACCACACGCGGGTGTTCCATCAGAAGCCCAGCGAAGCCGAAATCGTCGAGGCCGTCCGTACTCAGTATCACTCCGGCGAAGGTGCAATTCAGTGGGCCGGTGAGGCGATCGCTCGCGGTAATGCCGACCTTATCAGCTCCCACGAGGAGAAGCGCGCGTTCATCCGCGCCTACGAAGCCGGAACGGCTGAAGCCTTTCTGCGCGCGCGGCTGCCGGGCGACGTCAGCGATCGCGAGCTCGAACATCGCCTCCAGCGCTACGGACTCAATCCTTGCCTGACGGCCGACACCTGGGTACATACCGAATTCGGCGCGCGCCAGATCAAAGAATTGCTCGGACAACCCACGCGCGTGTACGTCAACGGCAAGCTGTTCGATACCACTGCTGATGGTTTCTTCGCGACCGGGGTTAAGCCGATCTTCCAGCTCGCCACGCGCGAAGGGTATTCCTTGCGCCTGACGGGCAACCACCAAGTTTTGAAGGTAACCGCTCAAACCCAGCAGCGTCAGTACGCCGAGTGGGTTGAAGCCGAAGCCCTCAAGCCCGGCGACAAAGTGCTGATCCACAACCACTCCGGTTTGCAACCGTGGGCCGGTAAGGGCAACTTCCAAGATGGCTGGTTGTTGGGCAGCTTGGTCGGCGACGGGTGCTTCACCGAGCGCCGCCGCGATCGCGCTACGGCGGTCTTGCGCTACTCCGGAGAGTCGCGGGCGACCATGGCGCTGCATGCCATCGAGTCGATTCAGGGCATTACGGGCACGGCATTGGCAGCAATTAGCAACGATGCCAATCGCACCTATGTTGGCGCGGCGAACCTCGATCGCCTTGCCGCCGCTCACGGGATCGAGCGCGACTGCTTGACGGTGACGCCAGAGATCGAGCGCGGGAGCTACGAGTTTTATCGCGGCTTCTTGCGAGGGTTGTTCGATGCCAGCAGCACGCTGCGCGGTGCGTCCAAAGGGGCTGCCAGCATCCGGCTTCAGCACAGCAATCCGCAGTTGCTCGAAGCCGTGCAGCGGATGTTGCTGCGATTGGGGGTGGCCTCGGCGATCGCCGATCGCCGATCGAGTACGCGGCTATTCGGCGGCAACCCGGAGCGCGAGCTAGCGATTACGAAGGATAACTTGTGCCGCTTCGAGCAAGTGGTCGGGTTCCGGGAACCGAGCAAGCGCAACAAACTGGCGCAGTGCCTGGAGCGCGGCCGCTGGAGTGGGGAGCAATTTGCGGTAACGGTTGCGAGCTTGACCCCAGATGGCATCGAGCCGGTCTTCGATTGCACCGTACCGGCCGTATCGCGCTTCGATGCCAATGGTTTTGTCGTGCACAATTGCGGCGAGATTATCGGGGCGGATTTCCATTGCAATCTGGCTGAAATCCACCTCAATCAGCTCGACCCCCACGACTTCGACGAACAGCGCGAGGCCTTTGCGGCTGGCGGCATTGCTGTTGCGGCGCTGCTCAACCACCGTTTTATCGAGCCGCGCTATCAGTACAGTCGCGAACTCGATCCGATCGTGGGGGTGTCCTTCACGGGGCTGTTTGACTTTTGCGTGCGCGCGTTCGGCGTCAACTGGCTGCATTGGTGGGCAGACGGTCGCCCGGAAACCCTCGCAGGACAGCAGTTCAAGCAGCAAGAACGCGAGTACCTGGAGCGGTGGCGCGACACCGTTTGCAAAGCCGTGTGGGAGTATTGCGATCGCCGCGGCATCAAGCGTCCCAACCGCTGTACGACGGTTCAACCGAGCGGGACGAAGTCGCTGCTGTCGGGGGCGTCGCCGGGCTGGCATCCGCCGAAGGCCGTTCGCTTCATACGCCGCGTCACCTTCCGCAAGAACGATCCAGTCGCACTGGCATGCATCGACTACGGCTATACCGTCGTTCCGTCGCAGTCGGACAAGGACGATCGCGGTCATCTGTTGGACGATCCTTTCGATCCGCGTTGCACGGAGTGGTTGGTGGAGATCCCCGTGGCCGTGCCTTGGGCGGACCTGCCCGGTGCCGACGCGATCGACGTGTCGCAGTTTTCGGCGCTAGCTCAATTCGATTTCTCAATGCAGGTACAGCGGCATTACGTAACGCACAATACCTCGTCGACGCTGGAGTTGCGCGCGCATGAGGTCGAAGACCTGGGCAAGCGGATCCATCAGTCGATCGCCAATGATGAGGGCTACATCTCGGCAGCGTTACTGGCACGATTCGATGACCTACAAACGTTCCCGCGTTTGCCATTCGAGCCCATCGATCGTGCGACCTACGAACGGCTGATGGAGATGGTGCTGGTGCGCCGTCAGACGGACGACTTTCACGCCGCGCTCGCGAAGTACGACACGGCGGAACTCGTGGAGGCCGGTCCGGCGGGTTGCGATTCGGATAAATGCATGCTGCCCGAAGCCAAGCCTAAGAGCTAGACCCGAGTCTAATAATCACCTGAGCTTGCTCCCCTCGGTGAACGTTGCCGAAGCTTCATGTCCACAAAACTGAAGTTTCGGCATTTTTACGATCTAGCTTTCAGATATGCTCGCGATCGCATTTTAAGTCAGTGGCGATTCAAGTACGAGGCGATCGCCACCTTGATGTAGTCAATGTCGAGACTGAAGGGATGTTGATATTCAGGTTGTGCAACTCCCAACAGTCCCAAAACGATGGCGATCCCCCGTTGAGGAGCGAGGAAGGGTGCTGTGCGATCGCTCTGTCTTTTTGCCAACCGCCAGGTAACCGCACGTGCTCGTGAGGTCTCTGAAGAAAACTGGCAAGCGATGTTCACAAACTGGGGCGTGAATACGTTAATTACTTTGGGAATTGAATGGCTTCTGCTTGCAGTAAGTAAGCCCTTGGGAAACTAACTCTGCTACTTTGCGCACCTTCGAAACGGAATACTCTCGTCCTTCTTCTATTGCCACGGCTCAACTTTTGGACGGCAAACTGCAAGAGCAAGCTCCTCCAGTACGCACATCCATCTCAAACTGCCAGGATGGATCTCCACTTGGCTGACAATCGCAACTATTTCAACTTTTATGAAGAAATTGACACTCTGATATGTGCATGCTAAATTTATAAATATTATTTTTGTCCAGATTGCAGGTTCTGCGAACATATGTTCTGTGTTGTCCTTAAATGTATAGTTAGCAATAAGTTTAGTGAGTTCAAAGATGTTTTTTGATATATGACGAAGAAACATGAACTTTGGACTTGGTTGCGAAGAGTGCGCTGAATTGTCTCTTCGAACAACAATTTTGCGGAAATCTGGTTTTATCAGCGATTTTTAGGCTTGACACTTGGGATTCTAGTAAACAATTAGCTTGTTGGACGAAAGAAAATGAAAAATGGTTTACGCGAAATAGATAGTAGTGTTTTTGATCGCAAAAATCCCTACGAAAAGTATGATAGAAATCTGCGTCTCCTTAAATCTTATATTGAGACTATCCCGAATATAGAAGTAGATGATTCATCAGGGAATACGTATGCCAGTTTATCAAATAGTCTAATTAGAGAGATAGATAGAAAACCAAGCGTTTGCATCCTCGGGAATTTTGACTCAGGCAAGTCAACCCTTGCAAACGCATTGCTTGGTAACAATATCATACCTACAAATATCCTTCCAACCACATGCTTACCAACCTTCATCAAGCATGTCGATGAAAGACCGCGTTGGATGCAAGGAGACGTAATTATTTTGCGTCACGGTTTCAATCCGCGCCTATGGAAGGATCCTGCTCACACTAAAAATTACATATGGATGCAAGGGACGCTTGCAATACTTGAGGAATTTGTTACACACAAAAAAAGTAAAAGTAAACTTGAGGAGCTGGTCGATCTTACAGCTGAACAACTTATTGGCAAAGAGAAAGAGCATGAATTTAATAAGGAGTCTGAGTATGCAATCGTTTTCCTAGATTCTCCTGTTCTAAGATGTTGTGAGATAGTGGATTATCCTGGCTTTGGAAATGATGATTTTGATAACGAGAAAGCAGAATCATACCAAAATATTATGGATGGTGCTTTCTACTTATCAACAATCACTGGCTTTTTGCTCTCCTATGAAATTCGCAGGCTAGGTCAAATCATTCAATCTCTTGATAAATTTGAGTTGATCGATCCTGATTTTCCTACACTTGGTGGACTATTTGTATTAGCTACTCATGCCGATCCTGATAAATATGATGAAAATACATTGGAAGAAATTGCCGTCAAAGAAACAAAGCGAATTTTCAAGCAGTTAGGAGAAACCAAGATCCACGAGAGAGTAGCTCTCACAAATCGCGAAATCACACCATATGATGTTGCATCAAAAATTCATGCATTTTGGTACGATAGCAATCTTAACAAAAAGAATCTAGGCACTTCAACAAAAATGTTCGGTAGTTTCATGGAGGACTTTGCTAAGTTCGCAATGGAACATTTGCCTCGCTTTTGGGAGATAAGAGCGGAAAAACTTGTTGCAGATTTTGCATTACATGAAGAGAATGCTTTGACAATACAGATAGAATCTTATCAAAATAGACTTGATGAAATCAAAAATCTTGAGAGCATATACGCAGAGTATATGAATCAAGAACAGGAAAGAAAGTCTATAAAATCATTAAAACATAGCCTAATTAGAGAGAAGATTAAAGATTTCAAAGTCCAAAGCCTAAATGAATTCGAATCTTCATATGAAAGAATTCTTGACGAAAAAAAAATAGAACAAGTCATCAAGAGTAAGTATGAAAACAACAAAAAAGAAGCACAAGAATACACTATGGGTTATCTACTTGAAAAATTAGAAGAATCTGTAAAAAACATTCTTATTCCGAAAACAGAATACATTAAACAGCAAACTGATGATTTTATCTCGGAGTACTCGAATGCAAGCAAACTTTCTGGAGAGAGCGTTCAATTGGGAATTACAATAGATGGTGTTGGAGCTTTTGCAGCAGGCTTAGCCAAGGTTACCTTCTTAGGGGCGATGGCTGCTTGGGGAGCGGCTACCGGAGCAGCATATCTTGGTGCAGCACTTGCACTCTCTGGTAATGCAACTATTGCTGCAATCGGCTCTGGGTTGCTTGCTGGCTCTGCTGTCGCTGCTTCGATAGGTAATGGATTGGCTGTAGCTTGGACAGTAGCTACGGGACCTATTGGCCTAGGAGTTATAGCTACTGTTTCATTGGCTGCCATAGCGATGAAGACGTTTGGACCATCCTGGCAATTGAGGCTTGCCCGAAAAATCAGAAGCGAGATAGATAAAAATACGATAAAAGAAAAATTCAATGATTCAATGTGCGCGTATTGGGACTCATCATTGTTTGCTTTTAATGAAGGTGCCAAATCGATTGAGGAGAAATGGCTAAAAAAACTTGATGAGCTGCGTAGACAAGTTGAGCAACCTGAAGAAGAAGGGAAAAAGGAAATCGAAGGAATACTTGAAAATCTTGAGAATATGCGAAGTTTTTTTGCTAAGCTCTACTGGGACGGAGCTTAGTGTAGCGTGTGAGAGAGTGTCAAACTAATCTTTGCAAGAATGCCCTTAGATTTATGAGCTTTTCGAATATTTTCAAGCTTAAATTCACCTTTCAATTGATAAGTCGAAACTAAACCTTTCGAAAAGTATTACATGCCACAACTCACCTTTTGGTGGAAGCGGCAAGGCACAAGGAGAATCCAAACTCGTTCTTTAATTACCATGAGCGCTCCTAGGTGCCTTGCGCGTTGACCAGAAAGGGCCAGTACTTTAATAGACTATCTATTAAGTCTAGACGGGGCTAGTTGCCGCTCCAAGGCGCCGTAGGTTGAGCACGTCACTCATCTGGCGAATTTGAGTGATGCTGTGCTTGAGTTGGGCGCTGTCGCGAACCTCGATACAGAGGGAAATCAGTGCCGGCTTACCCTGGCTGGTTTTAACGCCGGCTTCACGGACGTTGATGTTTTGATCGCTCAGACGCGCCAAGATATCCTTGAAGACGCCGACCCGGTCGATCACTTCGATCTGCACCTCCACTGGATAAGTCTGCGCGCAACGGGCGGTCTCGGCATTATCGGCCGGACGGTTCCAGCTCACCGGAATCAGGCGATCGCCCTCGACGTGCTCGACATTTGGGCAGCCCTGGCGGTGGATGGAAATGCCGCGCATCCGCGTCACCGCTCCGATAATCGGTTCGCCCGGCAGCGGCTTGCAACACCCGGCGATCGAGTACATCAACCCCTCAATACCTGCGATTGGAGACCGACTTGACGGTTTGGATGCCGTCGAACGCGGCGTTGTCGTCGGCAGCGGCTGCACCATGCTGGCGGTATTGGTTGCTGCCGGCGCGCTCGCTGCTTTGGGCTGGCGGGCGATCGTTTCCTCGCGCAGCTTGTTGGCGATCGAGTTCAGAGTTACCTCGCCATATCCGAGCGCGGCTAGGAGATCGTCAACGTTCGCGTAGTTGCAGCGCTCGGCCGCAGCCTGCATCGGTTCGGATTTCAGGAGAGCTTCAAAGCCACTCTTGCCCAATTCGCGCTCCAGCATGCTGCGACCGCGGGCGAGGTTTTCGTCGCGGTGCGAGCGCTTGTACCACTGACGGATGCGGTTGCGAGCGCTCGGTGTCGCCGCATAGTTGAGCCAGTCGAGACTGGGATGGCTGCTCTTGTTGGTCAGGATCTCGACAATATCGCCGTTTTTGAGCGGCGCGTCCAGCACCGTCCAGCGACCGTTCACCCGCGCGCCCTTCATATGATTGCCCACCTCGGTGTGGATTCGGTAGGCAAAGTCTACGGGCGTCGCACCGCGGGCTAGCGCGATGACGTCCCCACCGGGCGTAAAGACATAGACGTCGTCCTCAAAGAGGTTGTCCTTGAGGCTGTCGATATATTCCTGGGCATCTTTAAGGTCGTTTTGCCACTCCAACAGCTGGCGCAGCCAGGTGAACTTCTCGTCCTCAGCGGTTACCTGCACGTTGCTGGAGCCACCGCTCTCTTTGTACACCCAGTGAGCGGCAATCCCGTATTCCGCTACTTGGTGCATTTCTTCTGTGCGGATTTGCACTTCCAGCGGCCGCCCCGTCGTCCCGATCGCCGTTGTGTGGAGGGATTGATAGCGGTTGGGTTTGGGCAAGCCAATGTAGTCTTTGAAGCGTCCTGGCATCGGCTTGAAAGCATCGTGAACCACGGCTAGCGCTCGATAGCAATCGACGTTGGTGTCGACGATAATCCGTATGCCCGCTAAGTCGTAGATTTCCTCAAATGCCTTTTGCTGCTGCTGCATCTTGCGGTAAATCCCGTAGAGATGCTTCGGACGGCCGTTAAGCTCGCGCAGGCCGATGTTCTCTGCCAGGAGGCGATCGCGCAGCGTCTCCGTCAAATGCTTGATGCGCGCCTCGCGATCGGCCCGGCGCTCGGCGACGAGAGACTGAATCTGTCGGTATTCTTGAGGTTCGAGGTACTTGAAGGCGAGGTCTTCGAGTTCCCATTTAAAGCGCCCGATCCCGAGGCGGTTGGCAAGCGGCGCAAAAATTTCGCGAGTTTCAAGAGCAATGCGTCGCTGTTTGGCAGGTGGCAGGTGCTCCAACGTGCGCATATTGTGCAGGCGATCGGCAAGCTTGACGACGATGACGCGAATGTCCTTCGCCATCGCGACGAACATGCGACGGAAGTTCTCTGCAGCGCGCTCGGTCTTGCTGGAAAAATTGAACTGGGAGAGCTTGGTAACGCCTTCGACCAGCGATCGCACTTGCAAACCGAACCGCTCCTCGAGTTCCTCGGGTGTCACATCCGTGTCTTCAACTACGTCATGTAACAACCCGGCAGCCACCATGGCGCTGTCGCCGCCAAGATCGTGCAGCAACTCCGCTACCGCCACGGGATGGGCGATATAGGGCTCGCCCGATTTGCGCCGCTGATCTTTATGAAGGTCGTAGGCCAACTCGAACGCACCGGCAATGAGGTCGGACTCCAGATCGGCCGTACCGCCTTGTCGGTCGCGCAGACAAGTCTTCAGCCATTTGGGAAGCTGGAGCTGAGGAAAGTCTGGCGCAAAGGCGATCGCGTCCATAAGGGTTGGCATCGAGCGTTGTCTGACTGTGAGGGCTTAAGAGGGTTGCGGAGCGAAAACTAAATAGTCGATCGGCGAGTCGGCACGAAGGTGCCGGGACAAGGTCGGGAACGCAAAGAGCGCGTATTATCCGCCAGCTTTTTAAGCCTTTATTTCAGACTCAGAGCAAATTTCGCGAAGGACAATTTCCGTCGAGGCAACCGCACGTCCGGCATCGACAATGCATGGGATTTGCTTTTAGGGCAGCACCTGCACGTTCGCGCGCGGTAATTAAAAACGTGATGTATGCCAACTACTCTAAACTCGAACCCCAGCCGGGAGTGTTAAAGTCTGGACTAAACATTACACCTGTTTACAGAATTTTAACTGACTCTGGCCGGCAATGTTACCTCAATCACATCGCAACTGTTACGAATGTCTCTTAGCAGCGCTGGAACAGTTGCAGGCGGAAGTCGAGTCATCGGAGTCATCCGCTGCACCAAGCGAACTGATTCGGCAATGGCAGCAGGTCCAACAGGAGTTCCAATTGGCGGCATCGCCAGCCGCGATCGCCTCGGCTCAGCCTCCGGAGCTAGATGGGGAGCTGCAAGCTCGGTGGCAAGCACTGCATACCGAAATCCACCGCGATCTACGGTTGCTGCAAGCCGATATCCTGTACCTGCAGGCCTCGCGCCAAGCGGCCACAGCGGCTGAACGGCGCCACACCGTCCGCGATCGCCTCGAACGTCTGCTGGCGCTCGTGCGCGCATTGTTGCAGTCGGACTAGCACCGCAACCTGCAGTCGTCGGTCAACCTGCAGATCGAACCTGCAGAACCACTGTGCTTTTACCCGGAATCCCCAACCGTGCTTGACGAACGCCCGACCTATGACCAGCCATTCGAGTCCCGCCGGTTCGAGCGCGTCGAACCACCCAGAGACATCCCCCTTGCTCGCGATTGACGACTTGCGCGTTGCCTATACCAGTCGTTCCGACCGGCAACAATCGACCCGAGCAATTGATGGCGTATCGCTGGAGCTGGCGGCAGGGGAACGGCTGGGGCTGGTGGGTGAGTCTGGCTGCGGCAAAAGCACGCTCGGCCGGGCAGCCGTTCGGCTGCTCCCCAATGCCTGCCTAGAGGGCAGCATTCGCTTCCGAGGTGAGTCCGTATTGGACTTCTCGCCCGCGCGCTTGCGGCAGTTTCGAGGAGAAGCGATCGCGTTGGTCTTTCAGGACCCGATGACGCGGCTCGATCCGCTAATGACCATCGGCGAGCACTGCCTGGAGACGCTGCACGCCCATCAGCCGCACCTGTCGTACCAGCAGGCTAAAACCAAAGCACTACAAACGCTTTTGGCCGTGAAGATTCCTGCCGAGCGGTGGGCGCAATATCCCCATGAGTTCAGCGGCGGGATGCGACAGCGGGTGGCGATCGCGCTGGCGTTGCTGCTCGACCCGCAGCTGATCGTGGCGGACGAGCCAACGACGAGCTTGGATGTGACAGTGGCCGCGGAGATTTTACAAGAGCTGACGCGCTTGTGCCGGGAGCGACAGTTGGGGTTGTTGTTGATTTCCCACGATTTGGCCATGGTGGCGGAATACTGCGATCGCGTTGCCGTAATGCATACAGGCAAGATCGTGGAGATCGGACCCGCGCGGCAAATCCTCGGCCAGCCGCAGCACGACTACACGCGATCGCTGCTGCAAGCCGCACGGCAAATCCAAGTCGTTTCCCCTGAAGAATATCGCCCGCCGGAGGCGCAAACGCCACTGCTGCGCGTCCGCGACTTACACCAACACTTCACCCTCGAGCAGACCTTTTTGCAGCGCTTTGTGGCCGGACCCCCCGCAGCGATCGAAGCCGTCAATGGCGTCAGTTTCGATCTCCTGCCCGGAGAGGTGTTCGGATTAGTGGGCGAATCGGGCTGCGGCAAAAGCACGCTGTCGCGAACGATTTTGCAGCTCCTCCAAGCAACCTCCGGCAGCGTCGAGTTTTGCGGGCAGGACCTAACCCAGTTGTCGATGTCGGAGCTGCGATTGCTGCGCCGGCAAATGCAGATGATCTTCCAAGATCCCCTGGCCTGCCTCAATCCACAAATGCGCGTGGGCGACGCGATCGCCGATCCGCTTTTCGTTCACGGATTAGCTACAGCAGCCGAGGCCAAACAACAGGTTGCCGCGATGCTCGAGCGCGTGGGATTGACACCCGTGGAAGACTACGCCCACCGCTTCCCGCGCAACTTGTCCGGCGGACAGCAGCAGCGCGTGGCGATCGCGCGCGCGCTGATTCTGCGACCGCGCTTGTTGATCTGCGACGAGCCCGTGAGCATGCTCGATGCCAGCGTCCAAACGCAGGTGCTGCAACTGATGCAAGAGCTTCGGGACGAGTTCGAACTCACGTATTTGTTCATCACCCACGACCTGTGGGTCGCGCGCTATTTGTGCGATCGCATTGCCGTTATGTATCGCGGCAAAGTTGTCGAGTTGGGACCGACCGAAGATATCTTCCAGCGGGCACAACACCCTTACACCCAAAAACTGCTCGGTGCCGCGCCACAGCTGTCGGTAGCTTAGGGGAACCTTGACATCCGGCTCTGCAAGCGACCCCCCTGCCTCCCAAAGGTCGACTGACAACCAACCTTGACGAGTTAGACTGACCGCTTAGCAAGCAACGCGATGTATCGGCACGATGTGTGGACTCTATGAAGCTAGTCAATACGCCCGAATGTCTGCGGAGTAGCGAAGAACCGAACGTCGATCTCGTCGCGATCGCCAATCAGTTCGGAGCGACTGTGAACGTTCGCGAACTGGGCGATGGCAACATTAACGATACGTTTCTAGCCTTTCCCGACTCCCAGTCGCCAGCACTGAATAGTGCGCGGTCTGCCACTCCCTTTGTTCTGCAGCGCATTAACACCCAGGTGTTTCAGCAGCCGGAGCTGGTAATGCAAAACATGCAGGCTGTCACCCGACATCTGCACGATCGCTTGCAATCCGACACCCGACCCCAGTTGCTAGCCGATCGCCGTTGGGAAGTTCCGCACGTCTTGCCAACCATCAACGGCGACAATCACTGGATTGCCAAAGACGGATCGTTTTGGCGCGCGATCGCGTTTGTTCCCAACGCAAACTGTGCAGATGCTTTAGACAACTGCGACTGCGCGCGCGAGGTCGGCACGGCTCTGGGCATTTTCCACGCCTTACTGAGCGATCTGCCAGCAACAACCTTGGTCGACACCTTGCCGGGGTTTCACGTGACGCCACAATACCTACAAACCTACGATCGGGTTGCGGATACCGCCGTACCTACGCGATCGCCAGAAGTCGAGTTTTGCCGGCGTTTCATTGAAGCTCGCCGGGCAAATGCCGACGTTCTGGAAGCGGCAAAAGCTCGCGGGCATCTGCCAACGCGTCCGATGCATGGCGACCCGAAGGCGAACAATATTTTGACGGATGCGGTTACGGGACGGGCAGTTAGCGTGATCGACCTCGACACCGTCAAACCCGGCTTAATTCACTACGACATCGGCGACTGCTTGCGATCGGGCTGCAACCCCTTAGGCGAAGAAACCGACTGTTGGGAATCCGTATGCTTCGAACCCGAGTTGGGCGTATCGCTGTTGCAAGGATACTTGTTCGTTGCTCGCAGCTTCTTGACCGTAAACGATCGCGAGTACATCTACGACGCCATTCGTCTGATTGCGTTTGAGTTGGGATTGCGATTCTTTACCGATTACCTGGCAGGAAACACCTACTTTAAGGTCAAATATCCCGAGCACAACCTCGCCCGATCGCTCGTGCAGTTCAAGCTAGCAGAAAGCATCGAAGCTCAAGAACCAACGATTCGTGCGATCGTTCGCGACTTGTCATGACCGTCCCGGTATTTGGCAGTGAACCAGAGAAGTGAGGGATCGCTCATGGAAGAGACCCCGATCGATCTCGCTGCCATGCAATGCCCCAGCTGCGGCCATCCCAAATCTCACAAACACGCGAGTTCGACTGTGCGCGAGATAGCGAGATCTTTGCTGGAAGTGGCTTTTCGCGATCGCAATGCGTTCGCTTTTGCTCAATAGCAGAACGCGGGCTTTACCGGCAGACGCACAAACGATCTCGGGAGCGTGCATCGCCGCACTGTTGCAAGCAATTGCCGACTGAATGAAACGTTCGCTGGCTTTGGGTATGCCGTCCAGCTCGGGTCGTGTAAAACAGCCGGCACGGCGATCGCGCCCTCTTCAACAGTCGAGGCAATCGCGGCAGCAGCCCTGCGGCGGTCGGGCAGCGAGGTCAACCGCTGCCACAGCTCGGGAGCAAAACGCTTGCAGCAATAAGATTGGAGGAACTGCAGCCGTCGCAACTTGCCAATGCCGGGGTCGCCGAGCCCGATCGTCGCGCGATCGAGCAGATCGGCACGATCGCCGTTGAGCGCCTGGAGGCACTAGTAGATCGGGTCGTGCCTGCCGACGAACGGGTTGCGCGGGGGGGAGCCGCGATCGCTCGAAGTGATGGGGTTCATCGCGGTTGTGGTACGGGCGCTGGTTGATGACGATCTTAGAAGCAGCTCGAGCCTGCAGCGACAACGCGATCGTGACAAATGGCTTTTCGGCGCGTGCGACCGAACGGCTTGAAGTCTCGCGTCGTTAAGATCGGGCCGGGTCGCGGAATCCCTCCTAGGCGCGATCTCGTGCATCGGTCATGATTGAAGATGTGAAGTTTTGGTAGAAATCCTGCTGATGAAATTTCCCATGCAGTCGGTCTATACCTGGTATCGCCATACGCTCCGCAATCCCAAGTACCGCATGTGGATCGTAGCGGGCACGCTCGTTTATCTACTCAGCCCGCTGGATATTGCCCCGGACGTGTTCCCCATCGTGGGCCAGATCGACGACTTCGCCGTGCTTGCAATTTTCGTCAGCGAAGTATCGGGATTGTTGTTCGATGCGATGAAATCGCGCAAACCCAATCCAAACGAAGCGTCACCCGGCCAGCAGACGGTCGACGTCGATGCCGTTTCGGTTGATTGAGGTCGAGCGAGCGAGTCAAGCCAATCGCGATCGCGGCCAACCGCGGTCGTTCACTGACGCGATCGCCTGCCACGAGAGCAAGTGAAGCAACCACAACAAACCGCTCCTCAGCGATCGTCCGTCGCGTCGGCAACCGACCCCTCAGCCTTCACTTCAGCAGAGGGACAGAGAGCGTTGAGCTCACAGACCGCACAGTCCGGTTTGCGCGCCTTGCAAACCTGCCGCCCGTGATAGATCAGGCGAATCGACCAATTTTCCCAGTCCGGTTGCGGCAAGAGCTGCATCAAGTCTTTCTCGATCCCGCCCGGATCGTCTCGTTGCGTTAGTCCCAAGCGACGGCTCAGGCGTTTAACGTGCGTATCGACCGTAACACCGCCGATGATACCAAACCCGTGAGCGAGCACGACGTTCGCGGTTTTGCGTGCTACGCCTGCCAGCGTCAACAACGCTTCCATGTTCGACGGGACTTCACCGCCAAAGTCGCTGACTATCCGCGCACAAGCCGCTTGGATGTTTTTGGCTTTATTGCGATAGAAGCCGGTCGAGCGCACATAAGGTTCGATATCTGCCGAGGTCGCGATCGCGAAGGCAGTCGCGTCGGGAAAGCGCGCGAAGAGTTCGGGCGTCACTTTGTTAACGCGCTCGTCCGTACACTGCGCGGACAAAATGGTTGCCACCAACAATTGCAGCGGCGTGTCGTAGTCGAGCGTGCAGGTAGCGTTGGGATATAGCTGTTTGAGGCGCTCCAGAACTGCTAGCGCTCGCTGGCGCCGTACCGAAGCAACGCGAGTTGATGCCTGGCGACCTGTCTTGCGGCTCGAGGCTTGACTTGCTGCTTTGCGAGGTGACACGTTCGGTTTATGTCCGTTTGCCTGCTGTTATTCCCCACTATGCGTGCGACGATCGCTCTGTATCGTCGCGTCCGCCGCGATCGCGACGGTTGGTTATCCCAGCTCGGCATGCTAATTGTTGAACATTTCTTGAACGGCTCCCAAATTCGCCGTATCGCGAATCACCAAGAAAATTGCCAGCCCCAGCAACATCACCACGCCCGTTTGCATGATGCCCTCGCGAATCTTACTCGGTAGCGGCTTCCCACGCAGAGCTTCGATGCCCAGGAATACGAGCTGACCCCCGTCGAGTACCGGTAGCGGCAGGATGTTGATGATGCCGAGATTGATGCTGATGAGGGCGGCAAAGCGGAAAAGTCCGCCAGCGTCATTACTGGCGATATTCGCCCCCACAGCCACGATCGCGACCGGTCCAGCAATTTGGTCTGCCGACTCGCTGAAGTTGCCGATCAGCCGGCCGAAACCCTCAAATGTCAACTGAAAAATGCGCTGGTATTCGGCCGCGCCAGCGGCAATAATTTCACCGATACCGTTCGGGCGACGGAAGGCCAATTCGCCGTCAACCGATTCTCCACGCACTGAGAGAAACACGCCAATGCGACCGTTGCCCTCTTCATCGGCACGTGGCGTCACAACCGGGTTCAATCGCTCGCCATCGCGGAGTACGGTCAGCTCCAACGGTAAGTTGGGCGATCGCTGGATCGCTTGCTGCAGTGTTTCAACCGCCGCTTCGCCCTCAGCGAGCGGCTCCGCTCCAACTGCCAAAATGACGTCGCCCGGCTCGAGACCGGCTGCGCGTGCCGGCGAGTCAGCCACTTCCGCAAGCTGCGGGACGGCAACGCCGGGGTAGAGATTCGGCACCCCGAAAATGCCCACCTGTGCGGTCAAGAGAACGTAAGCAAACAGAAAATTTGCAATCACGCCCGCGCTGATGACGATCGCGCGATCGACGATCGGGCGGTTCTGCAACAAGTTCGGGTCGTCGGGCGGAATCGGACTATCCGGGTCATCGTCGGGGAACCCAACAAAACCACCGAGGGGGAATACACGAACGGCGTACTCGGTACGCTCGCCTTGATACTTCCATAGCGCCGGACCGAAGCCGATGGAAAAGCGGTTGACGTGGATGCCCTGCGCGCGTGCAGCCGCAAAATGTCCGAGTTCGTGAACTATTATCAAAACCGCGAGGACTGCGATCGCCGCCAATACGCTCATATAAATTAACAGTCTGCCGCTACGAGTAAAACAGCTTCCATTATAGGTGCGCGACCGAACGGCGCTATCCCGCTAGCGTTGGAGAATCGGAGGAAATAGAACGTGGCAAAACTAACCTGGCAGCTCGATAGTGCTCGCCGCGATAACGGTGATAATCTGACCGCGATCGGGCAATGGTGGGGCAGCTTGCACAACCAAGAAGTCGTTCTCGCCCAGCGATTGATGCCCTTGCGCGGCGCGGCAGCCGACCTCGATTGGAACCCACAGCGCTTCGACGAACGCTTCGTCATCCACTCACCGCAACTGCGCGGTGCGACTCTCTACTGGTGCAAGCCATCCGCCTCTGAAGAACGCAACTTCTCGCCCCACAAACTCGAATTCGACAGTCGCCGCCAGCAGTTATATGTGTACCCGAGATCGCAAGCACAGTTAGTCGTGCGGATCGAGCTACTGCGGGAGCGATACGAACGCTTGACGTTCGAAAACCCCGCGATCGTGGGCACCACTGACGGCAACACCTGCATCTTATTGATGCGCGATAAGGATCAACACTTGGAAATTAAGCTCGTGCTCGATCGCGATCGTCTGGCTATGCTGCGAGCGGCGCTCCCTGCAGACGAGCCCCTCGAAAAAATGCCGGATTGAGATGTACTGGCGGCTGAAATGCCCGGGCTGCTCTGCCCAACGTTGGTCTTGGCGAATTAATCGCGGTGCCCAGGAGAAAATTCAAGCTTCCCTCTGAATTCAACTGGCGCTTCCAGCCGGCGGTCTCGAAACGTTCCGCGATCGAGTCCGAGGTGTTGCAACCGACCGGTCTGCGGTCCAGACGCGCTACAAAACTCCATACTACTCCCGGAGAACAACCACTAAGATAGAGTGTTGTTTGCACGGGCGCGATTCGCCACTAAGAACACTGGCGCTCGCCTCACCACGCGATCTTAGGCTGCAACAAGCATGACTTCTGAATCTCCAGCGCCCGAATCTTCAGCTCCGAAAATTCGGCTGATTAAAGTTAAGCCCCGCACGACTGAGGTACCGGACGCGACGGCACCGGAGGCAACGCCAGCTGCAACTTCAGGCAAAGCTCCTGAGGGGGCAGCGAGCCAGCCTGCAGAAGTCGTTCCGACAACAACACCTGCCAGCCAAAGCGAGGTAATCAAGGCTGTAGTTACAGAAGTAGCGTCGGATCGGGTTGAAGCACCGCAGGCAACTCCGAGCAAGAGTTCGGGCACGAAATCAAAAAAAACTCGAAAACCCGGTCCGGAAGCTGCCGCGTTCTCGATGGAAGATTTTGAGGCCGCGCTAGCGGATTACGATTACCAATCGAGTAAGGGGCAAGTTGTCAGCGGCAAGGTGTTCGAGTACGACGCGGAAGGTGCTTACGTCGACATTGGCGGTAAGTCTCCCGGCATTATCCCACCGCGCGAAGCCGCGATCGTGACGTTTGCCGAACTTTCTGAGGTATTGCCCTTGGGTGAAGTGGTCGAATGCGTCGTCATCGGAGACCAGGATGCAGAGGGGCGCGTCAAGCTGTCGCGCAAGCAGCTGCTGATTCGGGAAGCCTGGGAGGCGCTTGTCGAGCAGAAAGAAGCCGGGAAGTTAGTCGATTTGGTTATCAACGGCGTCAACCGCGGCGGCGTTACGGGGGAGATTAATGGATTGCGCGGGTTCGTCCCGCGATCGCATTTGATCGGCGGGCAAAAGATGGAGGAACTCATCGGTCAGACCATTGAGGCCGCGATCGTCGAGGTCGACCCCGACCGCAAAAAACTGGTGTTATCTCAGCGCGAGGCGGCACGGGCGTCGATCGCGAGCAAGCTCGTGCCCGGCAGCCTCATTGAGGGCACAGTGGTCAATCTTAAGCCCTACGGCGTATTTGTAGACCTTGGCGGCATCACGGGACTATTGCATGTCAAGCAAATGAGCGGCAAGCGTGTCGATGCGCTGTCGTCAGTGGTGCAACTCAATCAGCCGATTAAGGTTGTGATCAAAGAAATCGACGAGTGGGAAGGACGAATTTCGCTATCCACCCGCGAACTCGAGAGCTATCCCGGCGAACTCCTTGAAAAGTTCGAGAACGTGATGGCAAACGCGGAGGAGCGTATCGAGAAGTACGCCGAGCAGCAAGCGACAGCGGAAAAGAAACCACCCCCACGGAAGCGATCGGAATAGCAACTGTACCAGAGGGCGAGAGGGAAACGACCCGACGAACAATCCTCAAGGCTCTGGCGCCAACAACGTTGTTTGCAAGCAATCTTTCAGGAATTGCGGGTAGTAGCACACTCAGCGGCTGCAGCCTGCATGCGCTGCGAACGCGGCGTCGTTCGGATATGGGGACGGTTGCAATCTGGGTCTAGAAAGTCTCTGCTGGCGATCGCTCGCAAGACTTTGCACATGTAACGAAGTCTCCACAGGAACGCGATCGGGTTGCAACCGAGCTGTTAAGCTATCCGGGACCACTAATAAGACGGACCGATCGCGAATCGGCAATAACGCGGTTGATGGAGCGGATGGACTGGAACAAACTTGCAGTAAAATCCTTAGCTGGCGAGCAACTGACCCGCAGCGAAGCGCGAGCGGTCCTGAGCGGGCCCGACAGCGAGCTGCTCGCGCAGTTGGCAGCAGCGTATCGGGTGCGCCGTTACTATTGGGGCGATCGCGTCAGGCTACATTTCTTGCTAAATGCCCAAAGCGGACTCTGCCCGGAGGATTGCAACTACTGCTCGCAGTCGAAGATTTCCACAGCCGAAATTGAAAAATATCCGCTCCTGGCACAAGAGCGCATCCTGGCTGCCGCCAAGCAAGCCCAAAACCTTCAAGCCGGAACGTTCTGCATCGTTACATCGGGGCGATCGCCGACGGACTCGGTGCTCGATCGCGTCTGCGAAGCCGTGCGAGCCATCAAAGCCAACTCAGATCTCAAAATTTGCGTCTGTTTGGGGCTGCTAGATGACGAGCGGGCAAAGCGCTTAGCCGCCGCCGGGGTCGATCGCGTCAACCACAACCTCAACACCTCCGAGTCCCACCACCCGCAGATTTGCAGTACGCATACCTTTGGCGATCGCGTCGAGACTCTTGAGCGAGTGCGAGCAGCCGGCATGTCGGCGTGCTCCGGAGGCATCATCGGCATGGGCGAATCCGACGACGACATTATCGATCTGGCCTTGTCCCTGCGCGCGATCGGTGCTGAAAGCGTGCCGGTCAACTTCTTGATCCCGATTGCCGGTACCCCCCTAGGTTCTGAGGCAATTGCGCAGGCTGTATTTGACTCCCAGGCGATCGTGCCCCCCGCAACCGAGCTGACGCCGCGTCGATGCCTGCGGGTACTGTGCTTGTATCGCTTCTTGTTGCCGTCCCAGGAAATCCGCATTGCTGGCGGACGCGAGGTGCATTTGCGATCGCTACAGCCGCTGGGCTTGTATGCCGCCAACTCGATCTTCGTTGCCGATTACCTAACCACACCCGGCCAAGCTGCCGAGCAGGACTGGGCTATGATTCGCGATGCTGGGTTCATGCTAGAAGCGCCGGATGGTTCTCCATTACGACCCGCACCTGCGCCCGCCAGTGCCCCGGCGAACTAGCTTGACGCCCTTACCCGACGCTTTGGTCGACGGCAACTCAACCTGACGATAGCCAGCGACCTCCAAGGCAATCCATCGGACTCCATGGCAACAGACAAGGGCGAGGCGATCGCGTATGATAATGGCGTTACAACGCGTTACAAACTTTAACACGAGGGGACGCCGTGGTTTGGCTGTTGCTAGGCGTAAGTTCTATTAGTTGGTTTATAAGTTCGCTGGCCGGGGGCGGTAGCCCGCTGATTCTGATTCCGGTAGCAAGTTTATTCCTTGGGGCAGCAGCGGTCCCCCCCATTATTACGCTCGGGATGCTTTGCGGTAACTCGCAACGGATTTGGCTCTATCGCGACAACATCGATGCTACTGTCACGCGCTGGTATGTACCCGGCGCGATCGTGGGTGCCGTCTTGGGAGCGTTTGCCTTCTCGCGCATGCAGATTACCTGGTTGAGCTTGCTCCTCGGGCTATTCCTCATCGCTTCGATTTTTACCTACAACCTTTCACAGCAAGTCTCGGCATTTCGAGTGCGTGCTTGGTATTTCCTCCCCGCCGGCTTCATCTACGCATTTTTATCGGGATTGATCGGCAGCACGGGACCGCTCCTCAACCCGTTTTACCTTAATTACGGATTGAATAAAGACGAGCTGATCGGGACGAAATCCCTTGGTGTTTCTGTCGTTCATGCCGTCAAAATTCTTGCTTACATTGCCTTCGGAGTGTTTACAAAAGAGTATTTTCTCTACGGCGTACTCATCGGTGTCGGCGCGCTGCCAGGTAATTGGCTCGGCCGACGCGTGTTAGACAGCATGGGCGAACAGCGTTTCCGTCAGGTTGTGATGGCTTTCGTTGCCATCAGCGGCGCGCTGTTGCTTTGGGATCAGCGCCAAGTCCTCGGGTTGAGCTGAGTTCGGTGGCGATAATGTGAGTTCGGGCGAGATCGCGGGCGGCTGACGTAAATGCCCTAGGATAGAATGACTAGACTTCGACCAAATCTGTTGGATCCCAAAGGAAGCTTCAAGGGCTTGAGGGCTTCAGCTCGGGAATCTTTGCAAATATCAATGCGACGACGCAACGTTCGAAACTATAAAGCTCAACCTCGCAAAGGGTCTAGCTCCTTATCGGAAGCGATGCCCGCGCGGACACGTTCGAGCCATGTTCTCTAATCAAGGCAGGTGAGGAGTTTTAGACTCCTTAGCTATTCTCGATAAGATGGCGAAGTTACGAACAGGTAACGATTCAATCCGAATTCCAGATCGCCAACGTCCGAGCGGTTTGAACTCGTTTGAAGATATTGGGAAAAGTCAGGTGTTGCGAGATAAAGGGACTAAGAATGCTTGGCAGGCACCAAACTCCAGACCAATTCCAGAAACAGATAAGCGGGGCTCTAGACGAGAACGAATCTATCCAGTGGATCGAGCAACCTCTTGACTCCCGCTTTGCGGCACCCCGGGTCATTACATTTCTCTTAACAGGTATTTCAGTCACACTTCTTGGTGTTTATTTGATTTTCCTAGCTGGGGGAGGACCGCTCCCTTTTCCGATCGAGGGAATAGAATATGGGGATCTTCGCTTCGCACTCGTTGTTGGCATTGCCTATACCCTCATTGGATCGATCGCGCTTCTAGTCCCCTTCTGGGAGTGGTTGACAACCTATCGGGTAGCCTATGTTGTCACAGATAAGCGAGCTCTGGTAGTTGAGGCAAACTGGCTTAAATCAACTATCAAGATCTATACACCGGATCGACTCAAAGACTTGTATCTCAAAGAACGAGCAGATGGTACGGGTGACGTTGTGATAACCACTCGTACGTGCAGGACTGAAGGTAACTCATGGGTTGAGGAAATCGGGTTCGCGAACGTTCGCAATCCCAAGGAAACTGAAAAAGTTCTGCGACGCTTAGCTCAATCAGCGGTTGAATAACCCCAGCCAGTCGATCCTCGCCGTCAGTTAGCATCTGCGCGGTCTTCAGCGGGGCAATTACCAGGGCAGCTTGAGAAACCACCCATGGGTTGTTGGCTCACGCGCGGCAAGCGTTACGTCTAGGGTTGCGTTGAGTACGCGACCGATCGCGACAGCTAAAGTGGAAGACCCTATCACGCTACAACTATTGCTGCATCGAATTGGCGATATCGTTGCCGGTCTGAATCAAGTCGAGAGCCTCGCACAACTAGCCAGCGATCGCGCCCAAACTATGGCGGAGTCAGAGCCCGAGCGCACGGCCGCTAACTGCAACCGTCTCGCGGACTCGCTGCGCGGCGTCCGCGAACTCCTCGTAGACCACCAGCTGGGACTCGAAGACTTGGCTCGAGAGGCGATCGATACAGGACACAAGCACATCAACAGTTTCTGGGAATCGCTTCCCGAATTGCCCGATGGTCCGGACAATTAGTTTCGACGAGAGCGGATGCGGCAATCATTTCGACGAAACACTTAGGGCTGCTTGCCCGGACGCAATCGCGAGGGTGTTGTTGGCTCTAAACTCCAGACCTCTGAACAGGCAGGCAACCGCAGGCAAGAACGGGTTGCAGGGCAGGTGGTTGCGACCGGGCGCTGGGAAAGTGCTGGACTCAGACGTTCCCTGTCAGAATTCACAATGAAACTTGCAGCCAATTATTAAAGAGATCGCTAGGGAATGACGTGGAAGTGATGCGTTGGGTAACTGTTTGCCGCTCGATTGCCGGGTTTTTCAATTGCCGATATCGTAGAATTAACTGGGAGAACAGATGCACCCTCAGTCGCTTATTAAAGACCGCGACCGAGCATCATTCGACCGAACACGAGTAAAAACGCTCGAAAGTAAAAACCCTCGGATGCCACAGCTGGATTGCATGGCATCTTATCGAGTGCGTTATCGAGTACGTTAGGCGATCGCCCGTTGGCTCCATGATTCCGGTTCACCTAAAGCTCAAAAACTTTCTGAGCTACCGCGAAGCGTCTCTGGACTTTCGGGGTTTACATACGGCTTGTATTTGCGGTCCCAATGGTTCTGGGAAGTCGTCTTTATTAGAAGCAATTACCTGGGCATTGTGGGGACAATCGCGCGCAGCAGCCGACGACGATATCATCAATGCTGCTGCGGAGGAAGTACGCGTCGACTTCGTATTCGTCCGCGATCGCAACACCTACAGGGCGATTCGCAGCAAGCGTCGCGGGCATACTGCTACGCTTGACCTGCAAGTTCAAACCGCACCCGATCGATTTCGTACCTTGTCCGGGCGGGGCATACGCCCGACCCAACAGCGTATCGATGCAGCAATCGGCATCGACTACGATACGTTTGTCAATTCTGCCTACTTGCGCCAAGGCCGAGCCGACGAGTTCATGTTGCGGCGACCGAGCGAGCGCAAACAAGTCCTCGCCGACCTACTCAAGCTCGACCGCTACGAAGCGCTAGCCGAGCGCGCCAAAGACTTCACCAGACAATTGAAAGCCCAAGTCGAGCAACTCGAACGTCAAGCGAACGACCTGAGCGCACAACTGCAAGATCGCCAAACCATCGATCGCGAGAGCGTTCTTAACGCCGAACAACTTCAGGAACTGCAGGTCGCGCAAGAACGCGATCGCTGCCAGCTCCAGATGCTTCAAGCGCGCGAACACCAACGTCTTGCCCTCGAACAACGGGTTAGCTGGCACCAGCAGCAACTCACGATCGCCGAACGCGACTGCCAACGCCTCGGTCGCGATCGCGCGGCAACGCAACAGGAACTCGCCCGCTTGCAACAACTCCTGACTCGCGAAGGTGACGTTACGGCCGGCTACCGCCGCTGCTTGGAACTCCAACGGGAAGAGGCTGCCCTCTCGCAGCGCTTCCAGGCCTACCAAGGTGCCGAGCAACAGCTATTACACCTGCAACGGCAACAGAGCGATCGCCTCAACAAATTGCAGCTACAAGCTCAAGCCGTCGCTACACAACTGACTGCTCTTGAAGCTCGCGAGTGCGAAGTAAGGGATGTCCTCGCACGCAGCCCAGACGTGGCAACTGCACTTGCCGACCTTCACGCCGCGCGCTCGCATTTGGAGTGCCTTGAAGCACTCCACCAGCAAGCAGTACCGCTACTACAGCGCCGCCAGCACGTGCAAGCAGACATCGACCGCTCGCGCGCGCGCTTGGTGGCCCGGCTCGAACAGCTTCACGCCACGTCCGCTCAACTCTCCACCCGTGTTGCTCAAGCCCCGAAAATGCGATCGCAGGCGATCGTGGTTGAAACCGAGCTGAAAGAACTCGAAACCAAGCAACTCTACCGCCAGCGCGTTCAAGAAAAAGGTCAGGAACGCCGCAATTTTCAAGAACGCTTGCAAGAAAGCCAGCGCAACTATCAGAAGCTCCTCGCCGAACTCGAGCGCAAACTCGAGTTGCTAGAACAGCAAGGTGCTGTCTGTCCGCTGTGCGACCGACCGCTCGATGCCCTGCACAAACAACACGTCGTTGCTAAAACGCAAGCGCAGAGACAGGAAGCTCAAGATCGGTTTTGGGTATTGCGCGAACAGCTTGCGACCTGCGAGCGCGAGTTACAAGTATTGCGGGGCGAGTACAAGAAACTTTCACAAGACCTCGCACCTTTTGACGAGTTGTTGCAGCAACGCGGGCAGCTAGCCGTTCGCTTGGAAACGACTACCGATGTCTGCGAGCGCCTCAAGGAGCTCACTGCCGAGCGTGCCGGCGTGGAACAGTCGCTTTCGGTAGGTAGTTTCGCGCCCGAGCTCCACACCGAATTAGCTGCAATTGATGCCGAACTTGCAGAGCTCGACTACAGCGAAGAAGCCCGCGTCCTCGCCCGCAGCGACGTCGAGCGCCAGCGACGAGCGGAATTCGAGCAAGCCAAAATCGAGGATGCTCGACGCCAGCAAGCACGCATTGATCGGGAGAAACCGCCCCTCCAACAAGAGTCTCGAGACCTCCAGAAAGCCGTCAAACAGCTCGCAACCGACTCGGATTTGGCGCGGGAAATCGCCACCTGCCAGCAACAGCTCGTGCGCCTCGATTACGATCGCGACCGCCACAACAACGCAATCGCCGCCCTCCGCGAATCGCAGCCGTGGCTGTTGCGCCACCAACAATTACAGCAAGCCAGGCAGCAGTTTCCTCTGGTGCAAGATCGCCTCGAGCAATTGACAACCAACTTGCAAACGCGTGTTGGCGAAACCGAGCAACTGCGAGCGGAGTTGGCCGCTGCGACCGAACAACTTGCCGCCGCTGCTGACGATCGCGCTGCCATTGCGAGTGCAGAATGTCGCGTACGCGATCGGCGCCAGCACCTCGACGAACTGCTTGCCCGTCAGGGGCGGCTCGATCAAGCCCTAGCACACTTAGATACGGTAAGCATCCAGCACGAGCGAGCGCAACGCGAACTCAGCGTTGCCCGCCGTCAAAATCGGGTCTACCGAGAACTCGCCCAGGCGTTCGGAAAAAATGGCATCCAGGCTTGCGCGATCGAAACGCTGCTCCCGCAACTTGAAGCCCAAACCAATCACATCCTGGCGCGCCTAACCGGCAATCAGCTCCACGTTCAGTTTCTGACCCAAAAAGCGAGCAAAGGACGCTCGAAGAAGCAGCCCGCAAAAACAATCGAAACCCTAGAAATCCGCATTGCCGATGCGCGCGGCACGCGCCCGTACGAAACCTACTCGGGGGGGGAAGGGTTCCGGATTAATTTCGCCATCCGGTTGGCGTTAGCCAAACTACTCGCGCAGCAATCAGGAACCACTCTGCAAATGCTGATCGTCGATGAAGGGTTTGGCACGCAAGATGCCGAAGGGTGCGATCGCCTGATCGCTGCGATCGATGCGATCGCCCCGGATTTCGCCTGCATTTTGGCCGTAACGCACATGCCGCAATTCAAAGAAGCGTTTCAAAACCGCATCGAAGTTCGCAAAACCGACAGTGGCTCGCAGCTCGGCATCTTCGGATAGTTTTGCAGGGCATAATTGAACGTGAGTTTGATGAAACCAATTGCTGAAAACTCTGCTGTGGGGGAGCAGGATATCTCGATGACCAAAACGTTGCTTGCCAGAGACAGCTCAGTTGAGAATAAGCCACGACTGGCACAATAGTCTTGGCTTGATAAGAGTGGAGGTTTTTTGTGAGGAGCTTGGAAAGGTTTTTTTAGCTTTTAGACGGGAAGCCCCGCT
>NZ_ASSJ01000056.1 GCF_000473895.1 Rubidibacter lacunae KORDI 51-2
CCGCCCGGGCAGATGGGTCGTCCGCGCCGCAAAGGGCAGCGACTGCCCACGCTCGCAGCGCGTCTCGAGTCGCCCGAGACGGTCTGGCAAACCGTGACGGTGCAGTGGTACGGAGGGCAGCCCCGAGTCCTGGAGCTCGCGACCGGCACGGCGGTCTGGTACCACGTGGGCAAGCCGACCGTGCCGCTGCGCTGGGTGCTGGTGCGCGACCCGCAGGGAAAGCGGACAGCGCAGGGATTTCTCTGTACGGACCCATCCCAGTCGGCGGCGCAAATCGTGCAGTGGTATCGGTGGCGCTGGCAGGTGGAGGTGACGTTTGCGGAAGTGCGCGCCCATCTCGGGGTTGAGAGCCAGCGGCAATGGTCGCCGCGAGCGATCGCCCGCACGACGCCGGTGCTGTTGGGTCTGTTTTCGCTGGTCGTAGTGCAGGCACAGCAGAGTCAGAGAGACGGGAGCTGGAAGCTGCCCCAGGCAGCGTGGTATCGCAAGGAGCGGCCGACGTTTATTGATGCGCTAGCGCTGGTGCGACGGCAGTTGTGGGCAGCGGAACTTTTACGCAGGTCGCCTGGGAGCAGGAAGTTGGGAAAAGTCCGACAGGAACTCTGGGAGTGCTGGTCTGACTTACTCTGCTATTCCGCCTAATGGCTAAAGTCGAGCT
>NZ_ASSJ01000057.1 GCF_000473895.1 Rubidibacter lacunae KORDI 51-2
TATCAGAACACCCTTATCGACCCTTGAAAAGCCCAAATCCCTATGCTCCAGTCGTCTTGCATTTAACCGATTTTGAGCAACTCAAGCTATCAAGCGGCATCAAGCTTTCATCTTTCTGCCAATTTCACATGAAATAAGTTCCACTAAGTTGAGTTTCTTCTGCTGTTTGAACATTAGATCGTTAGATAAACATTTGACTTGAATAAAATTGAGCTTAATTTTCAAGCTGAATAAATATTCTTGTTTTTTTGTTTACAAATTTTAGATCGATTGTTTGTTGATATTTTTTAAATAATATATCTTAAGCTTGTGAAATTGTTTTTGTTTGCTAGGAGTACACCATGAATAATGTTGTGATAGGTATCATTTTAGGGGTTGTTGTAGCTCTATTCGTATACTTCCTGTTGCGCAAAGTAATTACAGGTAAGGGAATACGTTATCCATTCGTAAACACGACGAACACAAATCCTAAGTTCACGAGAAATTTAAAAATAATCAGATGGCAGAGCAGAATGATGGCTTCCGCTATGAGCACGGCCGAGCAAAAGGCACTTGAAAATCCAAAATGCTTTGTTTTTGAAAAGTGGGATTTTGAAAAAAAATAGATGCTTTTGTAGATGAATATTTTACCCTTCCCGAACTTGTCTCGCGTATCGCAAGTGGATTTCAATTGGTGGGAAAGAAGAGCAAAGAAGAAAAAGAAGCATATCAAGACAAGAAGGTGAAAAAAACTATTGGAAAAGCATATTTTCCCTAGACATGAAACCCTTAGTAAAATTAATGAATTGAGTCAGGAAACGTATGACATATATATATGTACCCTCACTGAGGAAATAGCAAAATATGGAGAAGAAATCAAAGAAGACTTTGATTGTGATGAAACATTTTCTTTCTATGCTGAGGAATGGGATAATCTTCAAGCTGGTTTGGAGCAAATAGTCAAGCAGATGAAATCAGGGAGAGCTTTGTCAGCTCTATCTGTTAACAGAAGTGGACTCGCTGCTTATGGCATTGCCGTACCGCTTATACTATCGCTTAGCCAAGGGCTCATTACTAGTGGCTTGGCTGGGGTGGGTGCGAGCGCGGCTGCCGAGGCGGCTGCCGAGACAGCTGCAACTGTGGTGTCTGATGCAGCTGTCTCGGCAGTGGCTGATGCAGCTGCAACTGCAGCGGCGGATGCGGCAGCTGATGCGGCGGCGGATGCGGCGGCAGGTGCGGCTGCTGAGGCAGCTGCCGAAATACTAGCTTCCAGTATTGTTCCTGTTATCAGTATTTTGATGATTGCTCTTACAGCATTCCAGATTAAGGGTAAACTTGAAGAAGGTAAAAAGAGAGCTTCGGCTGAGATCCGAGAGGCGCTTGATAAGCAGAAGCCACGCTTAGCTAAAGACATTGTTGACAAGTTTGTTTGCAAGATTCAACAAGCCTTTTATCCACAGACAGCAAAGTCAAGAGGATTTGAATTCGTGGAAGAAGAATACAAAAATTTATATAGTTCTGAAGTATGATAATCCTGCTGAATAAAAAAATGGCTAACTTACAGTTCTGCACCTGCTCCACCCTCACTGTGCAGGACTACCCAACCTCCTGTAACAATCTAGGGCACCTCAGAAATATATGGAGCGTCTTCGAACAATAAGCTTTGAGAGAGGGTAGTTGGATGGGATAAACGGGCTTTTGAGATTGGAAACAAAGGCAGCTATACTGGCTAAACAGAAGCACTTTCTCCAGTAGTTCAACGAGCTCATTCCTGGGACGCTTCTGACCGACCCTCAACCAAGTCTACGTGAAAGAACGCAAGAGCAACACTGGACGCAAGCTGGGAGAGGTGGTGCTAATTTTTAAGTCGTTGATTCTGCAGCAGTTGTACAACATCAAATACAACGCAAAGAAAGCCCTTGCTCAAGGCATATTTCCATCAATTAACGCTGTATTACATAAAAAATATCTGGTTGCGGACAACGCCGAGGGGTCGGGATCGCCGATACAGTCAATCGTCGGCAGAATCCATCCGCGGTGCGTGGCAAACGCCAGCTGTCGCGTTGTTACGTGCTGACAGTCTTGTTGACAAAATCGACCAGTCCCGCACGCGACTCCACCTGCACGAGCAGGGAAATCGAGTGGCGCAGTCCACTTGCTCTATTACACCGTTTGCGGACAACTAACCAGAACCCATAAGGAGTTAGGCAAAGGTCGAGGTAGGCTTGGGCCGAATGGCACTGACTTAAGCCATAACACTTGATTTAAGTGGGTTGAGGATATGACATCTTGGCTCCTAAAAACTCAACTCAACGGCAGGTCAAGGGTGGGGATCGACTCACGACATTGCCGACATGCATTAAACAAGTCAGGAGAACCGCTTCTCAAGCGCCTGAAATCCCTACCTGGATTAGTTCTTGCGGATTCGAGCATCCTTAAGTCTGTGCTATGCGGGCTTGGATCTCTTCGTCAGCGAAGGTGGCGGGGAGTACTTGTACTTAGCTTGAAGGCATATCGGCACCGTGTCCGCGCAGGATGGCGCGACGGCGGGCAGGAGATCGGATTTGTCCAGAGCGACGGCCCGACCTGGCAAGCGATCGCGCAGACGGGCTCCTTCCGGCGGTGCGCCTGCAGGAAATCGTTGCTAGTCTAAAGCAGCGCCATTTTGCTCGACCTCCCCGAGTAGCAAGCACACGGATAGTCTGGTTAGGGAAGGCAGTTGCGATTTGCGATCGGATTCGAGAAGACCGATCTGGGGTTGCGGCGAAGGCGTGGCTTGGTCCCCCCGGTAAGAAAGGCTAGTACACCTTAGCCCCCGACACGTAGGCTTGAACGATCGCAACGAGTATCGCTTGGGCTCGCCGCTCGGCGATCTCGCCGGAAGCGTCAGACGCCTTCGGGTCATCTTTTGTAGGCGTGTCATGCGGGATCGGGCCAATGCACTCGTAGGTGCCATAGTCGTCATCTCGCAATACGTCCACCGGTCGGATCTCGCAGTACTCTTTACCCGGCAACGAGTCGAATGGATTAGCGCGGCAAGTAGCGAGTACTATTTCGCGTCTTTGTAATTGTAAGTACCAGCCGTCTTCAGCTTTGATCAGCAACAAGTTCGATTTCCTCCGGTTTTGGCTGCTAATGGCAGCAGCCAAAGGTTTCGGGAACGATCGCACAATCTTCGGATGCTTCGAGAAATGTCACGCTGTCTGCGATCTGGATGCATGCACCGGCTCCGCTCCCATGTCCTGCCAGTGCTGGCAGTTGGCACAGGTCTTTGACAGTGCCACCTCCACCAGCTCTATCGCCCTGGCATACCCTGGTCTGCGCCGAATCCAGCCCTTACGCTCGATGCTTTTGAGCCGGGACTGGACGGGCGCGAGACTTGATAAACCTGCCACTCGCATCAGTTTGCGATAAGTAGGTGGGTATCTACGATGGCGCACAAAATGTACAATCGCCTCGTAAATCACTTGCTGCTTGGGAGAGAGGGCTTTGCGCATGGTTCTTCATATGGCGAGAGCTTGCCAGTCACCCGCGTTTAACGCTTACGTGAGAAATCGACCGTAGGAACGTAGCGATCGCCCGGCAGAGAAAGTCGACCCCCTCTGTGTCAACCTGGGACTAGACAGTCAGCTGCGCAGATAACATAGATTTGAGGGCGGGTTACTCAAGGAGAAAACCCTCGTGCCAAAGCCAGCCACTGACCCCTTGCCCGATAACCAAGTCAAGCCCGAACCAGCTCTCGAAAAGCGCACGCGTCGCACCTTCAGCGCCGAGTACAAATTA